>JAFOXE010000086.1 GCA_017425765.1 Paraprevotella sp.
ATATGAACAATGTGTTGCCTACTTCCATATAGTTGGCCCACGTAGGCCAGTCTTGTCCAAATAAGGCGAATTCAAAGGAACCACTATAGTCTTCAATCGTAACAATACCATATGGTTTGCCTTGCTTGGATACGCCCTTGCGAACAGCCGTTACCATACCGCCCATTGTCAGATCCTTGTTGGCCAAAGGTGTGAGGTCTTGGAGGTCGGCCATGTGTGTGTTGCACACTCCTTGAAGGATTACAGAGAATTCGTCGAGTGGATGAGCGGACAAGTATATACCTACTAAATCGCGTTCCTTGTTAAGGCGATAAAGGGAACTCCACGGTTGTGCTGCGGGCACCTCCGGGGTGGCGATTTCTACCATGTCTACGCCTCCAAAGAGTGAGTTTTGTGCACTTTCACGATCAAGTTGATAACGTGTGCCATACCGCGCCAATGTATCAAGAAATACTTCTCCACGGGAATTACTTGCCATATACTGCTCACGTGTTATGTCGGTGAAACAGTCGAAAGCTCCCGATAGTGCCAAACTTTCAAGTCCGCTTCGTTTGCAAGCCCCCATGGGCACACGTTGCACAAAATCAAATATACTTTTGAAAGGACCACCTTTTTCGCGAGCCGAGATGATGGCATCCACGGCTGAATCTCCTAATCCTTTTATAGCACCAAGACCAAAACGAATGTTTCCGGCCTCATCTACACTGAACTTTCGTCGGCTCTTGTTTACATTTGGACCCAGCGTGTCAACACCAAGCAATTTACATTCGCTCATGAACTTGGTGATATCGGTGATGTTAGCTAAACTTCTACTCATAACGGCAGCCATATATTCTGCCGGGAAGTTGGCTTTCAAATATGCTGTTTGGTAAGCTACCCATGAATAACAAGTGGCGTGGCTCTTGTTGAAAGCATACGATGCAAACTTCTTCCAGTCGGCCCAAATCTTCTCCAATTTCTTAGGGTCGTGTCCGTTCTTTTTTCCGCCCTCCAAGAACTTAGGATACATCTGGTTTAGTTTGTCAATCATCTTCTTACCCATGGCTTTACGAAGCGTATCACTTTCGCCTCGGGTGAAGTTGGCTAATTGACGAGATAATAACATCACCTGCTCTTGATAGACGGTGATACCGTATGTATCCTTTAGGTATTTTTCCATACAAGGCAGGTCGTACTCTACTGGCTTGCGACCTTGTTTTCTATCGATGAAATCGGGAATATAATCCATTGGGCCGGGGCGGTAGAGCGCATTCATCGCAATAAGATCTTCAAACGTTGAAGGCTGCAATTCGCGAAGATACTTTTGCATGCCCGCCGACTCGAACTGGAAAGTACCAATGGTGCGACCGTCGCAGTATAGTTTATATGTAGCCGGGTCGTTAAGGTCAATGTTATCAACATCCACCTCAAGCCCTAGACTGTCACGAATGTTGGCTTGGCATTCCTTGATGATAGATAGCGTTTTCAATCCAAGGAAGTCCATCTTGATTAAGCCGGTTTCTTCTATGACTTTTCCTTCATATTGTGTGCATATAACCTTCTCGCCCGTTTCTTTGTCCTCAGCAGTGCTGATGGGCACCCAATCCGAAACATCATCACGGCAAATGATTACACCGCAGGCATGCACGCCGGTGTTGCGTACATTTCCCTCCAACATTACTGCAAATTTAATCGTATCACGCAAGATGGGGTTAGGGGAGGCCTCAGCCTCTTGTAATTCGGGGATACATGCAATTGCATTGGGTAGGTTTAACTTCCTTGATTTGCCGTTTTCATCCTCGGGTAGTTTGTCAGGGATGAGTTTGCATAGGTTATTGGAAACATCAAGTGGTAACTTCTGAACACGTGCTACGTCCTTAATAGCCATTTTCGTGGCCATGGTACCATATGTAATAATGTGTGCCACTTTCTCTTCGCCATACTTTTGGGTAACCCATCCTAAAACTTTTCCGCGGCCATCGTCGTCAAAGTCTACGTCGATATCGGGGAGGGAGATACGATCAGGATTAAGGAAACGCTCGAACAGCAGGTCGTACTGAATTGGATCTATTTTCGTGATGCCTAGACAATAGGCAACAGCCGAGCCGGCCGCCGAGCCACGTCCCGGACCTACTGATACTCCAAGTTCATGACGAGCTGCATTTATGAAATCTTGCACGATGAGGAAGTAACCCGGAAAGCCCATCGTTTTCATAATGTGTAGCTCAAAGTTAATGCGTTCTTGCACATGATCGGGTAGGGGCGTACCATACATTGTGGCAGCACCTTCGTAGGCTAATTTCGACAAGTAGTCGGCTTCAAGCTTTAGTCTGTACAATTTGTCTACACCGCCAAGTTTTTGAACTTTGTCGGCCGCCGCTTCCGGACTTAATACGACGTTGCCGTTTTCATCTCGGGTGAACTCCTCAAATAATTCTTCTGGTGTGAATTGTTTGCGATAGCCGTCCTCTGTGCCGAAGTCTTCCGGTATTTCAAAGTTCGGCATGATGGGCGCGTTGTCGATGCTGTAATACTCGACTTTATCGCATATTTCGCACGTATTGCTCAATGCTTCGGGTACATCCGAAAAGATTGCATTCATCTCCTCTCGGGTTTTGAACCACTCTTGTTTAGAATACAACATGCGCTTTGGGTCGTCAATGTCACGGCTGGTACTCAAGCATATCAAGCGGTCGTGAGCTTCTGCGTTCTCTTGGTCTACGAAGTGACAGTCGTTGGTGCAAACCAACTTTACATTGTGTTTGCGTGCAAATTCAATGAGTTTGGCATTGGCTGCTTGTTGCAAAGGGAATGTTTCTCGATTTGCTCGTTGGTTGGGGTCTGTGACCTCGTGCCGTTGTAGTTCCAGATAATAATCCTCTCCGAACACACTTTTATACCATAGCAAAGCTTCCTCTGCACCTTCCAAGTCATTGGCAAGAATTTTTCGAGGTACTTCGCCGGCAATACAAGCCGAACATACGATGAGCCCTTCTTTATGGGCTTCTAGTTCAAAACGGTCGGTACGCGGACGTGTATAGAAACCTTCAGTCCACGACTTTGATACTATCTTAATAAGGTTGTGATAACCAACCTCGTTCTTGGCTAATAGTATTAGGTGGTAGCGACGATTGTCGTTTTTGTTTTTCTCTTGCATGCGACCTGCTGCAACGTATACTTCGCTACCGAAGATGGGTTTGAACAAACGCTTTGTCGCATTTTCAAGTTCCTCGCGAGCTTCGCGTAGTTGTTCCTCTATATTGGGGAATTCGGGCGCGGTTTCCATTCCTGTTTCCACGGCGTCATCAGGGATGGGCTCACCGTCGGCTAATGCTTTTTCGCGCTTGGCTTTAGCCTCCTCAATCTTCTTGTTTTGTGCGTCTGTCCATTCTTTTAATGCCACGTTTTCTCCGGCCTCCAACATGGATATTCTCTTCTTCCATAGTTTTATATCCGCACGTGTTGCGCTGTTTTTCTTCGTTGTGTAGTTAAAGAATTCCTTGATGGCCATCATGTTGCCATGGTCTGTAATAGCCATGCCCCGCATTCCGTCTTTCATGGCCTTGTCCACCAGACGAGGCACACTAGCCTGTCCGTCAAGGATAGAATATTGTGTATGCACATGTAGATGTACAAAATCTTGCATAATAATGTGGATTGAATGGATTGTCGATAATTCGGCATAAAGGTAAGTGTCTTTGGCCAAAAACGCAATATGTCTTCATCCTTTTTCGGTGTTTTCACTCTTTTTTGAACTTTTATTTCCTACTAGCTTAAAAGACTTCTACATATTCTTGCGATGTTCTCGAAATATGTTTACCTTTGTGAAATATTATAGAGCAAAATTACCATGGGAAGACGACTTAAGAAACTGAAAAAAATTAGACTACACCGTGAAGGTACGCAGACATTGATTTGGGGAGGTCTTTTTTTAGCAGCCTTAAACGCCGCATTGTATTACGGTATTGACAACAAATTACCATTCTATTGTGTATTAACCATAAGCGGCATATTGTATGCTGTTATTGTAAATTTCTTCCGCTGTCCGATTAGAACTTTCGAAGGCGACACCGAGAAGATAGTGATAGCACCTGCTGATGGTCGTGTAGTGGTAATAGAGGAAGTGGAGGAAAATGAATACTTTCACGACAAACGCCTTATGGTGTCCATTTTCATGAGTCCTTTTAATGTACATGCCAATTGGATTCCAGTTGACGGTACTGTGAAGCTCGTCCGTCATCATAATGGAAACTTTCACAAAGCATGGTTGCCTAAAGCAAGTATAGAGAACGAGCGCTCTACAGTGGTGATAGAAACTCCTGAGGGTGTAGATATTCTTGCACGTCAAATAGCCGGTGCCATGGCCCGACGCATTGTTACCTATGCTAATGAAGGTGACGAATGCTTTGTAGACGAACACATGGGCTTTATCAAATTTGGTTCACGCGTAGATGTTTATCTACCCTTAGGTACAGAGGTTTGTGTGGAGATGGGCCAAAGAACCACCGGAAACGAGACTATCATTGCTCGATTGAAATAATTCTATATAATTCGACGTTATGGCAAATATAATCACCAAACAAATTCCCAACAGCATCACTTGTTGTAATCTTATTTGCGGATGCATCGCCACAGGAGCTGCATTTCATGGAAACTATGGATGGGCCGTACTGATGATTATTGCCGGTGCCGTATTTGATTTCTTTGACGGAATGACCGCTCGTTTGCTTAAGGTATCGTCGCCTATAGGAAAAGAGTTGGACTCTTTGGCTGATGTGGTTACGTTTGGTGTTGCGCCTTCTGCTATGTTGTTCCATCTTTTTGCCGAGGTGCATTATCCTGAGTTCCTGCAACCCATTAGCAAGGCGATGCCGTATACTGCTTTTATTATGGCGGCCTTCTCGGCTCTTCGTCTCGCCAAATTTAATTTAGATGAACGTCAAACTTCATCGTTCATAGGTCTTCCCACTCCGGCCAATGCTTTGTTTTGGTGTTCGCTTATCACCGGATGCTATAGTTTCCTTCTTTCCGAGAAATTCAATGCAGCATTACTTTTTCTTTTGATGCTTTTGTTCTGCTTTTTGCTTGTAGCCGAAATACCTTTATTTGCCTTAAAATTCAAGAACCTATCATGGGCCGATAATAAAGTAAAATACATATTCTTGCTCGGATGTCTCGTATTCATTGCAACTCTTGGCTTTGGATGTTTTGCCGGCATCATTGTATGGTATATTTTACTTTCTTTAGTATCTGTTAAGTTGCGTTGAGCCCTTTTGGCATGCTTCTTGCTCCTCTTTTTGTAAAAAGAAGAATTATACTATGACTGGTTTTGGATGCTTGTTTGTTTTCTTGCTCATGTTTATCATCACGATTATTATGGCTGTGATGAACATACTTAGAGCTTTATTGGGCTTTATCCCCGGAAGCAAGATAAACAAACAAAAGAAAGCACAATCGGG
>JAFOXE010000087.1 GCA_017425765.1 Paraprevotella sp.
GCAAGAGCTTGGTTCAAGTCGAAGGCTCCGTCCGGTGAAGCGTAGGCAGAAATCTCAATGTTATTAAGAGCTTTTCCTTCTTGGTCGTCATTGATTTCCTTGAGCATCTTCACGAAGTCTTGGATTGAGTTAGACTTTAACTCGCTGCTACGTACGTTTGCTTGGTTGATAAGGAACTTGATGTTAGCTTCTTGACGCTCCTTGATGATGCGTTGGAAAGCATCTTGAGCGATTGCAGCGTTGGTTGTGTTCAATGTGTTTGCAAGCAAAGCAGAAGTTGCAATTATACCATAACCGATTTTTACCTCGGGGATAGTTATGGTTTTCTTACCCTTTTTTGCCTCAAAACGTAAATAAAGGTCTGATTGCAACATGGCTGGCTCGTAACCGAACGCACACTTCATAGTGTAGTTTCCACCAACCTTATATGAAATAGTGGTGTTGTTACCTTCTACCTTCTCACCTTGGAATGTAGCGCTAGTAGTAGATACAGTCTCGCCATCAGCGTACTTCAATACGGGAGTTACAGTGACAACTGCCTTCTTCTTCATGTACTTCTCAGGGAAAGTACCATTGATTGTGGCAGCAACCTCACCACCAACTGCTTCAAGTGGAGTGGGGGTAACCTTGAAATTTTCTGGAGATAATGCACCCATTTTGCTGCAAGAGGCCAAAACTACGGCCGAGATAACAGCGAAAAACAATGTAATTTTCTTAAACATACTAATTAAAATAAATTTGTTTATGATTTTGGGTACAAAGATACACAATCTTTATCGAATGTAAAGCTCCCGATATAAAAATAATATTAAAAAGCTAGTTATGCTTGTAAAAATTGGTTGTATGCTAATTGTTTTCTACCCTTTTCATTGCATAACGTGGGTGATGTAGCAATAATTCTTCCCTAAGGTGATGACGATCGAGATGCATATAAATTTCTGTAGTGGAGATGCATTCATGCCCCAACATATCCTGGATTGCCCTTAGGTTGGCGCCGCCTTCGAGCAGATGAGTAGCAAATGAATGACGAAGGGTGTGCGGACTGATTTCCTTTGTGATGCCTGCCAATTCGGCTTGTACCTTAATTATATGAAATATAGTAATGCGCGACAAGGCAGTTCCTCGTCGCAGACTCAAAAATACAAAATCTTCATGTCCGTTTTTGATGTTGCTCATCTTGTTTCTGCTTGCAAACCAACTCATAAGCTCGTCAATGGCGCGTTGTGAGATAGGGATTAGGCGTTCTTTCTTTCCTTTTCCGAGGACTCGGATGAACCCCTCGTCCAGATATAAATCAGACAAATGTAGATTGCACAATTCGCTCACGCGCAGTCCACAACTATATAACGTTTCAATAATGGCACGATCACGTTGTCCTTCAGGCTTACTGACGTCGATACTATCTAAAAGAGAATCAATTTCCTCTACAGCCAACACGTCGGGTAGTTTCCGGCCGATATTGGGCGATTCCAAAAGCTCTGTAGGGTCTGTTGTGATTTCACGTTCCAGCATCAGAAAATGGAACCACGTTCGTATTCCGGAAAGAATACGTGCTAACGAACGCGGCTGTATGCCAAATTCCGAGAGGATGGTGGCAAAACGATGCAAATCATCTAAGGAAATATTGCGAAAGTCCAACTGTTCCTCCTCGATAAATCCAAGCCACTTTGCCAAATCCTTATGATATGCATCCAATGTGTTGGTCGATAAAGACTTCTCCAATCTTAGATAAAGTTCGTATCGGCGTAGAAGACTTTTGTCGGGTAACCCACACTTCTGCATGTTTTTTTCGGCTTTTTCCATTCTTTTTATGTACCTTTGCGCTATAATGACATGAGCAAAGGTAAGCAAAATGAAGCGAATACAAATCATAAATGGCCCTAATCTGAATCTATTGGGGCGAAGAGAGCCAGGTGTTTATGGTGCGGTGTCTTTCGAAACTTATTTAGAGGAGCTTCGCAAGGTATTTCCATTGGTGCAAATCGACTACTACCAAAGTAATGTGGAAGGAGAGCTTATCAACAAGATACATGAGGTGGGCTTTGATTACGAGGGTATAGTTCTGAATGCCGGAGCTTATACGCATACCTCCATTGCCCTTCAAGATGCCATTCGGGCCGTGACTACGCCGGTTGTAGAAGTGCATATCAGCAATGTGCATCAGCGTGAGGAATTTCGTCATGTTTCGATGATAGCTTCGGCTTGTCGTGGCGTGATTTGTGGCTTTGGCTTATGCTCTTATAAATTGGCCATAGAGGCTCTGATTCAAGAATAGACCGCAAGAAAATATATGTTGCAAACCGACGCATTGGACGATTATATTCTTCGCCATATTGATTCCGAGGGAGAATATCTGCACGCACTTTACCGCGCCACACATCTAAAGCTTCTTCGCCCCCGCATGGCTTCGGGGCATTTGCAAGGACGAATTTTGAAGATGTTGGTGCGTATGATACGGCCGAGCCAAGTGTTGGAAATCGGGACCTATAGTGGTTATTCTGCTCTTTGTATGGCAGAGGGATTACCGGAAGGAGCGATGCTTCACACTTTCGAAATCAATGACGAACAAGAAGACTTTACACGCCCTTGGTTAGAAAATTCGCCTTACGCCGACAAGATTTGTTTTTATATTGGTGATGTATTGGATTTGCTGCCTTCGATGGACATTAAATTCGACATGGCCTTTATTGATGGAGATAAGCGCCGTTACAAAGACTATTACGAATTAGTTTTGTCTAAGTTGAACACCGGAGGATACATACTTGCCGACAATACACTTTGGGATGGTCATGTATTGGAAGAAACCACGAAACATACCGACTTGCAAACTCTCGGAATAAAGGAATTTAATGACCTTGTGGCAGTCGATGAAAGGGTAGAAAAAGTGATACTCCCCCTACGAGATGGATTAACATTGATACGCAAAAAGTAATAAAACAGAACTAATGGAGACAACCAGACAAAACAAGATTGCACGTTTAATACAAAAGGAACTTAGTGAGATTTTTATGCTCCAAACCAAGGCGATGAGAGGCGTTTTGGTTTCGGTGAGTGCTTGCCGAATCAGTCCGGATATGAGCATTTGCCGTGTATACCTAAGCGTATTCCCTAGCGAGCGCAGCGAGGAGATTGTAAAGAATATCAACGACAACATGAAGGCTATTCGCTATGATTTGGGTACACGAGTTCGTCATCAACTTCGCATTATTCCCGAATTGAAATTCTTTGTTGACGATTCTTTGGATTACATAGAAAACATCGATCGTTTACTTAATGCCACAGGGGGGCCTTCGGCAGAAGCCAATGCTGCACCCAAATCGAAAGAAGACTAAATCTCCTTTTGGGTGCTCTCTAAACTTCGGTGTCATGAAAAACTTTCCTTTTTTCATTGCTCGTCGTTATCTCTTCTCCAAGAAATCGCATAACGCCATCAACATAATCTCGGCCATTTCCGTTTGCGGGGTGGCCTTGGCTGCTATGGCATTGGTGTGTACCTTATCTGTATTTAATGGTTTTGGCGATTTGGTGGCCTCCTTCTTCACCGCCTTCGATCCACAAATCAAAGTTACGGTGGTGGAAGGAAAAACGGTGAGTGCTCGCGATTCTGCTTTGATCGCGTTGCATGCCCTGCCAGAGGTACAAACTTATACAGAGTGTTTGGAAGACAATGCTCTTGTGACCCGCAATGGGCGACAGGTTATGGTTACGATTAAGGGTGTCGACGACTACTTTGCTCAACAGATTGATGCCGATAAATTATTATATGGTGATGGCGAGTTTATGTTGCATGGTGAGGGGATGGAATTTGGTGTGCCCGGCATCGGTTTGGCTTCGGCATTAGGAATGGGGGCTTATTTTGAAGAGCCTCTAAAGGTCTATGCTCCTAAAAAGGGAGAGCGTGTGAACATGGTCAATCCCTTATCCTCCTTTAATCAAGGCGAGCTTTATTCGCCGGGTGTAGTATTTGCCGTGAAACAGGCCAAATACGATGCTACGCATGTCATCACCTCTTTAGCCTTCGCCCAAAAATTATTCGATTGTAGGGGTGCGGTTTCTTCTGTGGAATTGACACTGCATAGCAATGTCGATACAGATGCCGTAAAGGAGAAGATAAAAGCTATACTGGGTCCTCGTTTCCGTGTACAAGACCGTTATGAACAGCAGGAAGACGTGTTCCGCATTATGAAGATAGAAAAGCTAATCGCTTATTTGTTTCTTACATTTATCTTGTTGGTGGCCTGCTTCAACATCATCGGGTCCCTTTCAATGTTAATGATAGAGAAGAAGAACGACGTGCGTACTTTGCGCAGTTTAGGTGCCACAAACAAGCAGATTGTGCAGATTTTCCTTTTAGAGGGTCGTATGATTTCAACCTTTGGTGCGGTGTTAGGCATTGTGCTTGGTTTGTTGTTGTGCTGGTTGCAGCAAGAGTTCGGCCTTATTGCATTGGGTGCTTCTGATGGTAGTTTCGTGGTAGATGCCTACCCGGTCAGTGTACATCTTGACGATGTGCTGTTAGTGTTCATTACTGTTTTGTTGGCCGGTTATGTAGCAGTGTGGTATCCGGTGCGCCATTTATCTCGTCGTATACTTATGTAGGTTCGGTTTCTCTTATACCTTATTATATATATAAGGAATATGCAAAGGTGAACTTAATTAGATAATCAAAAGATGTTGTAGAGTATACAACACATACGCCCATCGCCCCGTTCTATACGTATAGGACGGGGCGATGGGCGTATGTGTATAAGAGTTTATCCGGGATGTTTTATTTGCATTTTGCTACCTCTTCTGCAGAGGGAAGATTGCGTTTTAATAGGAAGTATCCGATTAGAGCCGAACAGATTGAGCCACAAAGGATGCTTAACTTGGCATCGTTTAGTATAGTGCTTCCTTCTAATTTGGGTACGGAGTAAGATAAATCGGCGATGAACATTGATACCGTAAAGCCAATACCACACAGCATGCACACGCTGGCAAATGATTTCCAATTGGCTCCTGCCGGCATGGTTACAATGCCACTTCGAATGGCCAGCCATGAGAATGAGAATACCCCTAGAATCTTGCCTACAACCAATCCCATGAATACGGCCAATCCTACGCCCGAATACATGCTATCAATGTTCATCTGTGCAAAGTTTACACCGGCATTAGCAAATGCAAACAATGGGATGATGAAGAAATTGATAGGATTGTGTAGCCCGTCTTCAAGATCTTGAAGGGGACTAATCAAATGGTCGGACGCCGATTCAATACTTTTCAATGTATGTATTTCTTGTTCGGTGAGCAGTACCGGATGCGAGTTATGCTTGACCGATTCGATGATGGGGAACTTATTGATGTTTTTGCGAATACGTTCAATGTAGTATCGTGTGCCGCCCGTTAGTGTAGCCGGTACACAGAAGGCTACAACCACACCGGCGATAGTGGCGTGTATGCCTGAGTTTAGTAACATATACCAGGTGACAAGGCCCACGGAGATATAAAAAGTTTTGTATCGCCAACGACGATAGTTTCCCAATAACAACACCAACACACAGATTCCGGCTCCCAACAGATAAGTCCAGTTGATGGCGCCGGAGTAGAACATGGCGATGATGATGATGCCACCAAGGTCGTCAGCCACAGCTAGCGCCGCCAAGAAAATCTTTAGTCCGGTGGGCACTCTTCTTCCAAACGAGGCTAGCACACCTAATGAGAAGGCGATGTCGGTGGCCATGGGAATGGCCATACCGCGCATGGCGTCAGCATCGTTGGGGCAGAATAGCAAGAAAGTGAGTACAGGAACAATCATACCACCTATTGCACCGATAATGGGCAGCATGGCTTTCTTGGGCGACGATAACTCGCCCACCAATATCTCGCGTTTTATTTCAAGACCTACCGAGAAAAAGAACACCGCCATAAGGAAATCGTTAATCACCTCAATCAGCGTCAGCGTGGTGCCGTTGTGACTGAATAAGTTTAGCGATCCGATGGAAAATTGTACCGGCATTTCCCACCACGAGCGATAGAGATCGCCCCATAGAGGGATGTTGGCCACCACAAGTGCTGCGATAGTGGCCACAATAAGTACTAGACTTGATGATATATATTTTTTAATCATGCTTTTGAATGGATAGTTTCTCATTTTCTCTTATTTTCTTTAGAACCTTTATTGGGGTTGAATTTCACGACAAAGTTACACCTTTTTTCGCTTGGGGTGGAGCGCCTTTTTGCTTAAATCTTTA
The DNA here is from genome assembly GCA_017425765.1 of Paraprevotella sp. Lineage (GTDB taxonomy): Bacteria > Bacteroidota > Bacteroidia > Bacteroidales > Bacteroidaceae > Paraprevotella. Next base: position 6,231 of record JAFOXE010000087.1, read on the forward strand.
TTAAAAAAGC
>JAFOXE010000088.1 GCA_017425765.1 Paraprevotella sp.
CCATGATATACTTATCCCTAACCAAAGGATGTTACATCTTGAAAGTAGACAAAGTTGTTCGCAAGGTTTCCATTCGATAAATCGACATGAAACGCGTTTATTTTACACTTTTAATCCTTATTACTCTTTCATGTATATCTTGTCAACACACACAAGATAAGGTTAAGAAACGCTCCATTTCACGTGATAGTTTACAAGCTTGGCAAAATCCCACATGGGCATTACGTAACACAACCATCCGCCGACAAATCAAAGACTTATGTTGGAAGGAAGGCACAAAGATGTATGCCGACACAATTGTTACACGATATTACAGAAACGAACAACCCCTAATCTGGGTTAGTGAGTGGGGCGTCAACCCACAAGCCGACAGCCTACTCGTATGGCTGCAAAATAACGTCTTTGTTGGATTGGATAAATCAGCATTCCACTACGACGAGATTGCAGGAAATCTAAAGAAGATTCGCACATTGAATTTTCGCAAAAATGAGAATGCAAACACACTTTGGGCCAATACCGAATTCTATCTAACCTCTGCATATATACGATTGGCATGCGGACTTCGTTACGGTTTTTTAAATCCATATACAACGTTCAATACATTGGATCAGGAGGATGCACCTGCACGCAACAAGTATAAATGCCTCTACGACATCAAACCGGAAATTGTTACAGACTCTTTTATCAACGTGGCGATGCAAGAGTTGAGAAAGCAAAAACTCATTGAGTTCCTCACGTCGGTACAACCTCAAGACACTCTGTATCACAAGTTATTAACATCCTATCGTAACACCCCGACAAACGATACTGTTTATCTTGAAAAACTCCGCGTTAATATGGAGCGTCGCCGTTGGCGCATTCCTCGGCCCTCTACAAATAAATACATCGCTGTGAACCTAGCTGAGTTCATGTTGTCGGCATACAATCACAACGCTGACAGCGTTTTAACCATGAAAGTATGTGGAGGCAACACCAAACATAAGTCGCCAATACTCCACAGCCACATCAACCGAATGGAGTTAAATCCGTATTGGATTGTGCCTAACAGCATCATCCGAAAAGAAATTGCCCCGGTACATGCCGGTAGTTCGGACTACTTCGAACGAAATAAAATCCGCATTATCGACAACGAAACACGAGAGGAACTTAACCCAGACTCGGTCACTGCTGCCATGCTGAAAAGCGGGCGATACATGCTTCGCCAGGATAAGGGAGCAGGGAATTCTCTAGGCCGTATTGTATTTAGATTCCCAAATCGTTTTGCTGTCTACCTCCACGACACCAATAGCCCTGGTGCATTCCGTCGCGCAAGCCGTGCAGTAAGCCATGGTTGTATTCGTTTGGAAAAGCCCTATGATCTAGCAACTTTCTTGTTGGACTCTCCATCTCCCGAGTTTATCGACAAGATAAGAATTGCGATAGACCTTCCAGCAAGAACAGCTAAGGGTAAAGCTTGGAAAGCCAACCCGGACTACAAACACATGAAAAATTACGATTACAAAACACCTATTCCGGTATTTATTCATTATCATACCCTTTACCCTAACGCAGCAGGCGAAATTTGCTCATTGCCCGACCCGTATGGTTATGACAAGATAATGAAGAAAATATTGAATTCTCTTTAAACCTTTTTGCGCCAAGACCATCAAATTTACGAATGGAAGCAAAAAAGGAAACATACAACGAATCTCAAATTATTGAACAATTAAGAAGACCTGAAACACAACGCAGGGCCTTCACGTTGTTGGTAGACCGCTACAGTCAAACACTGTATTGGCAAATTCGTCGTATCGTTTTGACGCACGAAGATACCGACGACCTACTGCAAAACACATTCATAAAAGCATGGAATAACCTACACCAATATCGAGGCGAAGCAAAAATCTCTACATGGTTGTATCGCATTGCGATGAACGAAACACTAAACTTCGTACAACGAAAGAAAATACACTGCAGCATTGAAGAAAACGCAACCAACATCAGCGAACAACTTGCCGCCGACTCGTATTTTGATGGCGATGAAACCGCCATACAATTGCAACAGGCCATATCACAACTCCCCGAGAAACAAAGAACGGTGTTCTGCTTAAAGTATTACGATGAGATGAAGTACGAAGAAATGAGCCAAGTACTCGACACCAGTATCGGAGCGTTGAAAGCATCCTACCACCATGCTGTGAAGAAAATAACAGATTTTTTCAACTCACGCGATTAAACCAAACAACACACAACGCGTCTATATACATATAAAAGGAAAATGAATTACGAAGAAAGAAGAAGAAGCCATTAGAAAAATATGCGGAGGCGAGAATCCCTTCAAAGTACCCGAGGGCTACTTCCAAAACTTTACTCGCAATCTCATGGACAAGATTCCTGAGGAGCAACCTGTAAAAGTCGTCGGCATCAAGAAAAGACCCGTACATCATTTCCGAATGGTATGGTATGCAGCTGCCTGCCTCACCGCAGTGGCTATCCTTGGAAGTACACTCTATCTAAGTCTTACCCCGTCAACCGATACATTCTCTATAAACGGAACTTTAATGGATGGACCATCAAACTTTGCCTCCCTCTTCTACGACGAGGAGCAAATAGAAGAAGCTTTAGACTATGCATTGGTGAACAACGAAGACATTATATACTATCTTTCAGAAGCGAACTAATTCTAAATAAACAAGAAACATGATGAAGAAAAATATTCTTGCAATTGCTCTCCTTTGTATGCTTTTCAGCAGCATCGCAATGTATGGACAAGAGAAGAAGCCCCGCTTCTCACCGGAAAAATACAAGGCCCACATGGAGAAATTTATCGGCGAAAAAGCCGGTTTCACTACCGAAGAAGCGCAAAAGTTCTTCCCCATTTACCACAAACTGCGCAGTGAGCAACGCACTATTAACAAAGAAATTACGCAATTAAAACGCCGCTGCAAAGAGGAAGTGCAAGACGAAAATGCCTACCAAAAAATTCTAGACAAAATAGGCGAACTAAAGATAAAGTCTGCGCAATTGGACAACGAGTACTACAAGCTAATGTACAATGCCATCTCAGCTGAGAAAGTTTTCAAGGCATTGAATGCCGAAGACCGCTTTCATCGTAACATGGTAAGAACATTTAATCGTCCAAACGAGCCGAGAAAAAACAAATAACAACTCTTTATTACTAAGAACTCCCGTACGAACATCATCTGTCCGTCGGGAGTCCTTTTTATATCGTAACATTCCAGTCGCTCAATCATCCAGTCGACCTTCACGTTCCAACTTTTTTGCTTGCGTCCACAACTCGTCCATTTCACCTAAAGTCATATCTCTGAGCATCTTACCCTGCTCCGACGCACAACGTTCTACATAATTAAAGCGTCGGATAAACTTGCGATTAGTATGTTCCAATGCATTGTCGGGATTGATATGGTAAAGACGCCCCGCATTTACTACGCTAAAAAGGAAATCTCCAAATTCTTTTGTAGAGTTCTCTTCATTACCCTTTGCCAACTCCACTTGAAGTTCATCCAGTTCTTCGCGAACTTTGTCCCACACGTCTTCTTTCTTTTCCCAGTCAAATCCCACATTTCGAGCTTTATCCTGAATTCGATAGGCTTTGATGAGTGAAGGAAGTGATGAAGGAACGCCTGAAAGTACTGTACGATTGCCGTCTTTCTCCTTTAATTTAATTTGCTCCCAATTCTGAATTACCTCGCCGGCAGAACTTGCTGTGGCATCACCATACACATGAGGATGACGAAAAATCAACTTGTCTGACAACTTGTTGCATACATCGGCAATATCAAATTCGCCCTTTTCGCTACCAATCTTGGCATAGAAGCAAATATGCAAAAGAACATCGCCCAACTCCTTGCAAATATTAAGTGTATCGTTCTTAATCAGAGCATCGCAAAGTTCAAAGGTTTCCTCAATGGTATTCGGACGTAGGCTTTCGTTTGTTTGCTTACGGTCCCAAGGACATTTTTCTCTCAGCGTATCCAATACATCCAGCAATCGGCCGAATGCTTCCAATTGTTCTTGTCTTGAGTGCATATATATTTTCTAATTATCACACAAATTTACTAATAAATATCGGGAAAATGCGCTCAACATCCCGTTAACTTCTTTTTTTTGTGTAAATTTGCAGTTCATATAAATGCATATAAAATCATAATAAAATATCACTATGGAGCTCGCAAGCAAATACAACCCCGCCGATGTAGAGGGAAAATGGTATCAATATTGGCTCGACCATAAGCTATTCAGTTCAAAACCTGACGGTCGTGAACCATACACAGTGGTCATCCCACCGCCTAACGTAACCGGTGTGTTACACATGGGGCATATGCTGAACAATACTATTCAAGATATTCTAGTACGTCGTGCCCGCATGGAGGGCAAGAATGCATGCTGGGTACCGGGTACTGACCATGCATCCATCGCCACAGAAGCAAAAGTCGTTAAAAAGTTGGCCGAGCAAGGCATCAAGAAAAGCGATTTGACTCGTGATGAATTCCTTAAGCATGCATGGGATTGGACCGACGAACACGGTGGCATCATCTTGAAGCAATTGCGCAAGTTGGGTGCCAGCTGCGATTGGGATAGAACCGCCTTCACCATGGACGAAAAACGTAGCGAAAGCGTTATCAAGGTGTTTGTAGACCTTTATAACAAAGGCCTCATCTACCGCGGCTTGCGTATGGTGAACTGGGACCCAAAAGCACAAACAGCGCTCAGCAACGAAGAGGTTATATATAAGGAAGAAAAGAGCAAGCTCTACTATTTGAAGTACTATGTAGAGGAAGCTGCCGGAAGCACTGACGGCGAAGAAACCGATGCTGTGGTACTGCAACCCACCGATGCATTCGACGCCACCGTGAAGCACCAAGTGCTGCACCGCGATGCACAAGGCCGTCGTTATGCAGTTGTAGCCACCACTCGTCCCGAAACAATCATGGGTGACACCGCTATGTGCATCAACCCCAAAGACCCCAAGAACACATGGTTGAAAGGCAAGAAAGTGATTGTTCCATTGGTAAATCGCGTAATCCCTGTAATCGAAGACCGCTACGTAGAAATCGAATTCGGTACCGGTTGCTTGAAAGTAACTCCGGCACACGACACAAACGACTACATGTTGGGTAAGAAACACAACCTTGAAACCATTGACATTTTCAATCCGGATGCTACCATTAGCGAGGCGGCCGGAATGTACATAGGTCAAGACCGCATGGCTGTGCGCAAGCAAATAGCCCTCGATTTGGGGCAAAACGGTTTGTTGGAAAAAGTAGAAGACTATGAAAACAAAGTTGGATATTCTGAGCGTAATGCCGATACTGCCGTAGAGCCTCGTTTGTGCATGCAATGGTTCTTACGTATGCAGCATTTTGCTGACATCGCATTGCCTCCCGTAATGAACGATGAGCTTAAGTTCTATCCTTCTAAGTACAAAACCACTTATAAGAACTGGCTTGAAAACATCCAAGATTGGTGCATCAGCCGCCAACTTTGGTGGGGTCATCGCATACCTGCTTACTTCCTCCCTACAGAAGAAGGTGCTGACGAAAAGTTTGTTGTAGCCGAAACCGCAGAAAAAGCACTTGAATTGGCTCATGAAATTTCCGGATGTGAACACTTAACCGAAGCCGATTTGCGTCAAGACGAGGATGCTTTGGATACTTGGTTCTCATCATGGTTGTGGCCCATCTCACTTTTCGACGGCATCAATCAGCCCAATAATGAAGAATTAAACTACTACTACCCCACTTCCGACTTGGTTACCGGTCCGGACATTATTTTCTTTTGGGTGGCACGTATGATTATGGCGGGCTATGAATACAAAGGCGATATGCCTTTCCGCAATGTATACTTCACCGGTATTGTTCGCGATAAGCTTGGCCGTAAGATGAGTAAGTCATTAGGTAATAGCCCTGATCCACTCGACCTAATAGCTCAATACGGAGCAGATGGCGTTCGCATGGGAATGATGCTTTCGGCACCTGCTGGAAACGATATCTTATTCGACGACGCATTGTGTGAGCAAGGCCGTAATTTTAACAACAAGATATGGAACGCTTTCCGATTAGTTAAGGGATGGCAAACAGCTGATATTGAGCAACCTGAAAGTTCGAAGATTGCAACTCAATGGTTTGATGCCATGCTGAAAAAGACAGCAGCCGAAGTAGATGATTTATTTAGCAAATATCGTTTGAGCGAGGCTTTGATGGTGGTATACAAGCTATTCTGGGATGAATTCTCAAGTTGGTATTTGGAGATGATTAAGCCTGCTTATGGTCAACCCATCGACAGCACTACATATCAATCCACTTTGGAATTCTTCGAGGCACTTTTGAAAATGCTTCACCCCTTCATGCCATTCATCACCGAAGAGTTGTGGCAACACATTTACGATCGCAAGGAAGGCGAAAGTATCATGCAAGCAGAGTTGCATCTGCCGGCTCCAACAACTGAGGAAGAAGCACTTATTGCAAACATCGAATCTGTAAAGAATGTAATCTCCGGTGTACGCACCGTACGCAATCAAAAGAACATCGCCCCCAAAGAGGTGTTGAGCCTTGAAGTGGTAGAAGCTAATCCGTTGGCAACATACGATAGTGTAGTGGTAAAAATGGCCAACGTAGACGCTGTGAACGTAACGGCCCAGAAGGCAGAAGGAACTGTTTCATTCCTGATCGGTACTACTGAATATGCCGTACCATTGGGCAATTTGATTGACACCGAAGCTGAAATCAGCAAACAAGAGGCTGAATTGAAGCGTTTGGAGGGTTTCTTGATTGGCGTGCAGAAAAAGTTGAGCAACGAACGTTTCGTGGCAAATGCTCCTGAAGCTGTAGTAGAAATGGAACGCAAGAAGCAAGCCGATGCAGAAAGCAAGATTGCAGCGTTAAAGGAAAGCCTTGCTGCATTGAAGAAGTAAGCCACTCGTTCTTCCAATGAACGAAATTCAATACAACAGTCCCCGTTTCCTTGTTTGGAAACGGGGACTGTTGTATCTACTCATCTTCTTCTCTGATTCCATCCGTCTACCTTCTCTACCTACTCTATCAAACATCCACGCACACACGTAGATGTAACATAAAAAAGATGTGCATCTGGTAGGTTACCAGATGCACATATCGTTTCATCAAGATGCTCGTCTAATGCACCATCACATGTACGTGTTTTTTCAATCTCCTATTGACGTGCTCTTATATTTTCCTCAACAG
>JAFOXE010000089.1 GCA_017425765.1 Paraprevotella sp.
ACGAATACCCGGAAGCCAAGTCACAGCTTTTGACATCAGCAAAGAGGCTCTAAAAACAGCTCGACAAAATGCAGAAAATCTACAGGCTGAAGTTACGTTTTGCGAGGCAGACATCCTAGAACATCTACCGGAGCGGCAAATAATCTCCTCAAATAAAGATTACGACAAGAACACAAACCCGCTTTTTTCTGAGCAATGGGATATAATAGTGAGCAATCCGCCCTATATTTGCACCAAAGAGGCCCAAGAAATGGATGTACAAGTACTTGAACACGAACCACATACAGCCTTATTTGTACCCAACACCGACCCACTCTTATTCTATCGCGCCATTGGGCATTATGCCTTGACACACCTACGCCCAGGCGGTCTACTCTATTTTGAAATAAACCAAGCATATGGACGCGAAACCAAAGAACTCTTAGAACATCTTGGTCTAAAACAAGTGGAAATACGACGCGACCTATATGAACGAGAACGAATGATAAAATGTGTGCGATGAAAACATTAACCCAGAACGAAGCCCTGCTCAAAGCAATAGCCTATTGTTCTATTGCCGAACGAAGCTTAAATGACGTAAAACAAAAGCTCATGGACTGGGGCGTTTTACACGAGCATATAGAGCCCATCCTGACGCACTTATTGAACGAACGATATGTAGATATCGATCGTTTTACCCGAGCGTATATTCACGATCGTTTTCTGCACGACAAATGGGGGCGCATCAAGATCGCACAAGGCCTTCGTCTAAAGGGGATTGACAAGCAAACCATCGAGAAGCATATGACGGATATTCCCGAAGACGAATACTGCATAGCTCTGCAAGAATTACTCAAGAAGAAAGCATTAAGCGTGAAAGCACGCAACAACTATGAACGCAACGGAAAGTTGATTCGTTTCGCACTGAGTCGCGGATTTGAAATGTCGCTCATCTGTCAACACCTTCATGTGGATGAAGAATAATTCCCTATTACACCGCATCGCATCGGGATGGAGCACACTGCTCGACATTGTCTATCCTCGTCATTGCTTGGTATGCCAAAATCGTTTGACACGCACCGAGAATCAATTGTGCGTAAAATGCCTATATAGTTTGCCCACAATAGAGCACGACTCTTTCACCAACAATATGATGGTGCAACGTTTCTGGGGGCTTACCCCGGCACAAAAGGCCACGGCTTTGTTTTTTTATCATCCTGCATCGGACTATCGCAACATCCTACATACATTAAAATATGCACACCGCCCGGAAGTAGGCGTCGCCTTCGGCCGCATCATGGCACAAGAGTTAATTGCAAAAGGGTTCTTTCAAGACATCGATGCAATTATCCCCGTTCCTCTTTCCAAAGCACGTCGCCGACAGCGCGGATATAACCAAAGTGAATGTTTAGCACACGGCATTGCAGAAATCACCGGGATACCCGTATGGACGAATGTGTTAATACGCACTCGCGACAACACCTCACAAACGCGACTCCGTCGCCAACAACGTATAGAAAATGTAGAGGGCATCTTCCAAGTTCACAACACGTTGTCGTGTCAAGGCAAACACATTTTATTAGTGGACGATGTCATGACCACAGGCGCCACCCTATTAGCTTGTGGTGAGGCCTTAAAAAACACAGGATGCAAACACATCAGTTTCCTTTGTCTAGCTTGGACACAGATGTAAGACAAACGATTTGGTGCTCGCCAATAAAAAAAACGGACACCATAATGCCACATATTCCCTTTTTTCGTATATTTGCAACCATATTATTACAAATAAGACTGAATATGAAAACCTTAGAGAAAATTTTCGCAGCCAAATTGCTTAAAGTAAAGGCCATCAAGTTGCAACCCACAAACCCATTCACTTGGGCTTCAGGTTGGGAATCACCTTTTTATTGCGACAACCGCAAAACACTTTCATACCCTGCTTTGCGCAACTTTGTGAAGATTGAAATCTGCCGACTTATAGAAGAAAACTTCCAAGATGTAGACGCCATTGCCGGCGTAGCCACCGGTGCCATTCCACAAGGTGCACTTGTAGCTGATATGTTGAACCTGCCGTTTGTATACGTTCGCTCTAAACCAAAAGATCATGGTTTGGAAAACTTGATTGAAGGCGAGCTTCGTCCGGGCATGAAAGTTGTGGTAATCGAAGACCTTATCTCAACAGGTGGAAGTAGCCTTAAGGCCGTAGAAGCCATCCGCAACAACGGTTGCGAAGTAGCTGGTATGATTGCTGCATACACTTATGGTTTTGCTGTAGCAACCGAAGCGTTCAAACAAGCCGACGTAAAACTAATCACCCTCACCAACTACGAAGCCGTGGTGAGCGAAGCACAAAACATCGGCTATATCAACGAGGAAGATGTTGAACTCCTAAACGATTGGCGCAAAGATCCCGCCCATTGGAATGGATAAAACTACAAAATAATGTCACAACAACAATTCGAAAGTTCCGTCAAGATCATCCCTTATACACAAGAGTGTGTCTATGCTAAAATGGCCAATCTAAACAACTTGGCCGTAATAAAAGAACGTATAGAAGACCCCAACTTCCGTACAGCTGTTGCTCAAAAAGTTCCGGCCGACAAATTGGAACAAATTGCAGAACGCGTAAAGGAAATGAAATTCGATACAGATTCCGTAAGTTGCAATGTGTCGCCTCTTGGCGAAGTGTCGTTGCAAATCATTGAACGCGAAGAGCCTAAGTGTATCAAATTCGAAACGGCAAACTCACCTATTCCTTTGAATCTGTGGATTCAGCTCCTACCGGTGTCAGACACTCAGTGCAAAATGAAACTAACCGTTCGCGCCGACCTCAACCCATTCATCAAGGCAATGGTAAGCAAACCATTGATCGAAGGCGTAGAAAAACTAGCCGAGATGTTGGCTCTCATCCCCTATGGAGCATAAGCTAAACTTAATGCACAAAAGATTTATGTCAAGCAAACTTTGGGAAAAAAACTTCGAAGTTAACACCGAAATAGAGAAGTTCACGGTCGGCCGCGATCGTGAACTTGATTTATATTTAGCTAAGCACGACGTGTTGGGAAGCATGGCCCACATCACCATGTTGCAAACTATTAACTTGCTCACGGCCGACGAGCTCAAAGCCCTACTCCAAGAGCTACGCAACATTCACCAAACAGTATTGGATGGCAACTTCATCATAGAAGAAGGTATTGAAGACGTACACTCACAAGTAGAGTTGATGCTGACTCGAAAATTGGGCGACATGGGAAAGAAAATTCACAGCGGACGTTCACGTAACGACCAAGTGCTACTCGACCTAAAACTCTTTACTCGTCAGCAACTGAAGGACATCGCCGAAGATGTAAAAACACTATTTGATGAGCTAATAATACAAAGTAACCGCTACAAAGACGTGTTGATGCCGGGATACACCCACCTACAAGTGGGCATGCCCTCTAGTTTTGGACTTTGGTTTGGTGCCTATGCCGAAGGTTTAGTAGATGATATGCTCATGCTCCAAGCAGCCTTCAAAATAACCAATCGCAATCCTCTTGGCTCTGCTGCTGGATACGGCTCCTCATTCCCACTCAATCGCACCCTTACGACCGAACTCTTGGGATTTGATTCCATGAACTACAACGTAGTATATGCACAAATGGGGCGTGGCAAGATGGAACGCAACGTAGCTTTTGCTCTTGCAGGTATAGCAGGCACCCTATCAAAATTGGCATTTGACGCCTGTATGTTCAACTCACAGAATTTTGGATTTGTCAAACTTCCCAACGAATGCACCACAGGCTCTAGCATCATGCCACACAAAAAGAATCCGGATGTATTCGAACTTACTCGTGCCAAGTGCAACAAGATACAATCGTTGCCTCAGCAAATAATGATGATTATGAACAACCTACCTTGTGGATATTTCCGCGACCTGCAAATAATCAAAGAGGTATTCCTACCGGCCTTCAAAGAACTGAAAGATTGCTTGCAAATGACGGCTTACATCATCAATAAGATCGAGGTTAACGAACACATTCTCGACGACAGCAAGTACGACAATATGTTCAGTGTAGAAGAAGTAAACCGATTAACCTCATCTGGAATGCCGTTCCGCGATGCCTATAAGAAGGTAGGACTCGATATTGAAGCCGGATGTTTTCACCCGGTAAAAGAAGTACACCATACACACGAAGGCAGTATCGGGAACCTATGCAACGAACGCATTGAAGAACTTATGAACCAAATCTGGAGCGGTTTCAACTTCGAGCGTATGGAAAAAGCTGAACAACAATTGTTGAGCGAATAAAAGCATCATACAAACAATAAAACCCCAAAAGCTTCGTTTTCATCACATGAAACAACGAAGCTTTTTTTATATCCTTGCACTGGTATGTACACTACTTTCCTGCTCGGAGAACGTAGAAAACAAATACACTAGTCACGACGCAAATTTTGTTTTTCGTCAAACTAACACTGTGCCGCAATTAAACGCTGCCCTCAATAATATGGGAGAATTTTCTACAATCACTCTCGACCGCAATTACTTTCATTTTACAAACCTTACAGGCACAACCAAAGTGAATCGCACAGCGGTAAATAACTACAGTTCTTTCTATATGGGTATAGGAGGTTTTATCGTGGGATTACCCAACATACCCGAACCAGGCAAAGACCTACCCATAGTCGTATGTTTCGACCTCGCCTGTCGTAACTGCTACGACCAACACCTTATCGCTCGAAGCCTAAAATTACAAGAAAATGGTATGGCGCACTGCAGCAACTGTCAACGCATCTATAACCTCAACAATCAAGGACTTGTGGCGGCCGGCACACCGGGTAATGCATTGTTCAGATATCACGTCACCTTTGGCAACAACGTGCTCGCCATAATTAACCGTTAAAAAAAGAATGCAAAATTTGGAACTTCAGCATGAAAAGCCTACCTTTGCACCCGTCTAAGATACAACCGATGCGGAAATAGCTCAGTTGGTAGAGCACGACCTTGCCAAGGTCGGGGTCGCGAGTTCGAGCCTCGTTTTCCGCTCCAAAGGCGCTCGAATGGTGGAATCGGTAGACACGAGGGACTTAAAATCCCTTGGCCATTACGGCTGTGCGGGTTCAAGTCCCGCTTCGAGTACTAGGACAATCTCTTGTAAATCAATGATTTATGAGAGATTTTTTCTTTTTATACAAACGCCTTTTGTTAATCTTGAAGTACACCGTTTTTGAGGTGGTTTTATATGGTTTTTACGCTGTTTGTGTAAACCAGAAATCACTATGAAAGCAACAGTTAATATGCTGTGTTACAAGTCAAAAACACTAAAGAATGGCGAACACCCCTTGATGGTTTGTGTGTGTAAAAACAGAAAAAGAAATTACAGAAATTAAAGAAAAGATAGGTCGAAGATTGTTGAAAATTGTTCAAGACACATTTTCAGAAAAAAAATCTATCTTCGATACAGAATATCGCACCTTTTAACTATCTTCGCAATAATTCCATACCGCAGTGGTGGTTAGGAAGGACTTTTTAGTAAAAAGGTGTTATTGAAATTATCTTCGTTGATGAAATTCTCGCAAAATTTCTATGCTGTGAAGATGATAGCAGTAGCACCACATCGATGGTTTGTACAGCCAATAGTGGCTTCTTACATATCCTTTGGTGTGGGCTATTGCTTTATCCAACAGCAAAGGCTATGCGAGAAGCCCCATCAATAGGATAAAGCAGTAAGTTCCCAAACCTTATTTTTTATCCGCTTACTTCTGGGAATTGGTTGGCACATAAGAAGACTAATCAACTATAATAGTTTCTGTAGTCAACAACCTTTATTTGCATAAAAGATATGGCCACAATAATATCTCTAAAAAAAGAAGAAAAATTGGCAATATTGAAGGTAATGATTGAAACAAACAATCATTATAGCAACAAAGGATTGCCTAAGGCCTTTGAATTCATACAAGATACGGCTAATTATTTCAGACTATCATCTAATGATATTTCAGAAGTTTATTCACTAGACTCCAACGATATAAAAAACATCTTAAAAGAATCATTTGGAAAAAGTCTTGACAAAGAAAGCTTCTTCAAACAATTGATGAATTACATGCTGATAGTAGGCCAAAATGTTGATTATCGTAATGGAAGAAAAAGGTGGGGATATATCAATCTACTTACAGATGGTTGCCTGAGTAGTAATTTCATCTTTACATATGCAACTAATCCCTTAAAAGATTTTGATTGGTACTTAATTCATGATGAACAAAGCTGTCAAAAGTTGACAACTCAATTGGGGAGCATCAATCATTCGACAAGACTGTCTGTAGAACAATTAGACCCTTCAATAATATTCCAACCAAATCCAAATGAAAGGAATGACCAACACTCAAATAATAAAATTGCGAAATATACGGATGCTACTAAAGAAAAATTAGCTATTCTAAGATTCTTGTTTGAGCTTAACAATCGATTTGCTTTATCCAAAGGTTCAGAGTTTATACAAGACACCGCCAATTATCTGGGCATAACTAGGATAAAGAAAAAAGCTCATCTTATGACATTAGATGATGCAAAAAACATCTTGGGTAAAGCTTTAGAATACGACTTTGATAAGGGAAAGTTTGTTAGGGATTTATTTGATTATTACTTAAAAAATCCAGAGCTAGGAACTAATGCGCAAAAGAAACTATTTAAAGAAGCAGCAACTATAATTGGGAGAAATATTTATTCTTACTATAGTGGGACAACTGAAAATCCGTTAACAAACTCAGATTTCCGTTTGATTAAGAAAGACGACATCAATACCTTTACCATACGATATAATGTAAAGGATTTAGACAATTCTCTTCCAGAAGAGAGAACTTTACGAACAGAGCCACCAAAAACAAAAAGCCAACCAATTGTGAGAAATGAACCAGTTATAAGCAATAAA
>JAFOXE010000013.1 GCA_017425765.1 Paraprevotella sp.
ATTATGGACTACAAGAAAACAAATGCTCCTACTAACACGGTTACTCGCGACATCATGAATATGTGTGATGAAACCGGAAACATTTATGAAACTGTTGCCATCTTGGGAAAACGTGCTAATCAAATCTCTGTAGATATTAAATCGGAACTTTCTAAGAAGTTGCAGGAATTCGCTTCTGTAAGCGATAATCTTGACGAGGTTTTCGAGAACAGAGAACAAATTGAGATTTCTCGTTTCTATGAGAAGTTGCCGAAGCCTACTTTGATTGCAACCCAAGAGTTTGAGGAAGGAAAAGTATATTTCCGCAATCCAGCCAAGGAGAAGGAAGTGATAGACTAAGTACGAGTCATGATACAGCGAATACAGAGCCTTTATCTGTTTATCGTCACCATCCTATCTGTGGTTGGACTTTGCACCTCGGTAGGACGCTTTGTGAACGATGGCGTGTTGGTGGCCAAGTTGTATAATTTGTGTATGACTATGCAGCCATCGGGCGAGCGTGACTTTGCTCCATGGGCATTGTTTGTTCTGCTATTGATGGTGGCCGTAGTTTCTCTCTTTGCAATCTTTTTATTTCGCCGGCGTATGGTTCAAATTCGTTTGGTCATCTTCTCCGGTCTGTTGCTTGTGGGGTACTATGTGGCTCTTGCATGTTTTGCTTGGTATTTGAGCGATGCTATTTCGGGTATGGAGTTTCATGTCTCATGGACTGCGGCTTTGCCTGCTGTTTCTTTGATATTGGAATATCTTGCTTTCCGTGCCATCATGCGTGACGAAATGATAGTACGTTCTCTTGACCGATTACGCTAACTTATAGAGAAAGACTTATAAAGAAAAAATCGCCCTTTGCAGAATGTGCTTTCTGTAAAGGGCGAATCTTTTTTATGTGAGCTGTAGAGCTATGTGAAATCGTTTGTTGGAAATTATTTAGTACGTACGAGGTCAAATAGGTATGCGGCTTTGATTGTGATGGTTCCATGCGCAGATCTACCAAAGACATCCTTCTTACCATTTCCAAAGATGTCGCTCAATGCAAAGTAGTAGCGACCTTCTAGTTGGAAGTGTCCGATGCTTGAGTTATATTCTGTACCCAAGCCGCCGGTGATAC
This sequence comes from Paraprevotella sp., assembly GCA_017425765.1. GTDB lineage: Bacteria > Bacteroidota > Bacteroidia > Bacteroidales > Bacteroidaceae > Paraprevotella. The sequence continues at coordinate 1,109 of JAFOXE010000013.1, forward strand.
CATAGTCGAACTTGTTTTCAATAGGCATTGAGTATTGCTCATGTACTTGCCCGGGACGTAAACTTAATGTGTAGTCCGAGAATTCTCCACTTTGCTTGCTATTTTCGCTAAGGGCATAACCAATTTGTGGACCTAACACGATGTAGGCCATCATTCCTTTCTTCTCGTGTCCCCAGCCCATACGGGCGAGTATCGGCATTTGGATATAGTGGATATCGCGCTCATACGTGTCGCTCGATGTTTCAATCACCTCTTTCCAGCCCAAATTGGCGTAATTCAATTCTGCTTGCACTGCACAAAGCGATTTGAAGTATTTCTCACAAGTGTATCGGAAGGTGAGGCCCGCTGTCATTCCAGTTTTCCATGTCTGTTTTATGGAAGGGTCAAACGTCATCTGGTTTAGTGCACATCCTATGTTTACGCCAATGGCGAAATCATTGCGGTGTTCGCCCACTTGTGCCTTGGTAAGGTGTGCGTTTATGCAAATAAATAAGATGGCTAAAATACTTATTTTCTTCATCTCTTTAGTTTTATCAGTTCAATCCTTTGGTCGGTAGTATAATGTATCAGTTGAATTTCTCGATTGATGAAACCGCTCCAATTGCTGGCTCTTTGGAAACGGAAAGCATGTTGCATCGGCTTTACGTGTACTTGTAGAATATGGTCGTTGAACGACTTTCCGTATTGCGACATACCTTTCAAAAAGAAATAGCCTGCATCAAATCCCAACAAGCCGAAGCGCGGATACGACGCAAACATCGGTTTCTTAAACCATTGTGTAAATTTGTTTTCTATGTCAACTACGTCTTGATTTGCCGCGTTTCGGTAGAATGTGGTAAAGACGAAGGTGTCAAAGATATGGAAATAAGAGCTGTATATACCGGTATACGTTTGCCATTCAGGGTAGCCCAGTAAACTGATTTGATATTCCGGATGTTTGTTTGAAAAGTTCTTTAATAGTGGGAACAATTTGTTCAGTACCTTTAGGTCGGACGTATTCGGGATTATCAAGTTTTTGCGAACGGGGTTTAGCGTTTGCAAGAGCGTTGTCTCGTCGGAATACAAACTCATTGTTGCAACTTCTCGATCTTGTGCTTTCAAAACCTTTTTCAATCCATCAGTGAGATTCTTGCCTTCAGTATTGCCGCCTTCAGCATCGAGAATGATGTGGTTGTAGTTTACAAAATAGCTTTCTGCCAATAGGTTTACTTCATGGTATTGGTCGTTCTTAGGTGCATTAACTGCATATATATAAGGATTGTGGTAGAATTCATCACTTTGACCTGTGAATGGCACCACTAATTTTATCTTATTCTTCTTGCTGAATTTTGATAATGTGTTGATTTGTGAAGCATACATAGGACCGAAGATGATATCCACTTTTTTAAGCTCAGGAGTGGATAACAACTGTGTCATGTCTTCGGCGTCAGCTCCCGAGTCGTATGCAAAAATCTCTACTGAAACTCCGCTGTTCTTGATACTGTCCACAGCAAGAAGTAAGCCCTGATAAAACTCAATCATCTTGGCACTTTTTGTATTGTTCTCCTTAAAGGGGAGTACAACCGCGATTTTTATGTACTCCATGCTTTTCTTTTCAGCCTTCGGTGGAAACAGTTCCTCGTTGGTCGGTATTTTAGGGGCTTGCTCTGCTTGCTTCTTATACGGGATGCAGATAAAGCTGCCTTTTTTTAGCTCATATTCTGGTTCTTTCATCTCGGGATTGGCGGCAATGATTTCCTCTTCGCTCACCGCGTATTCCTCGGCAATTTTTGATAGTTTTTCGCGTCTTCTTACCTTATGCATTTCGCGGCACTTGGGTTGTAGACGGTTGGGTGTAGGTTGTGGTGTGCTAACTTCGGGTTGTACCGGTGTTATTGGTGGCTCAACAGATGTTGTGGCGGTAGGAATTACAATAACCTGACCAGCCTTAAAGTTTTCGGCCGATAATCCCGGGTTGGCAGCACAAATTTCGGATGCCGACACCTTATATATTATGGAGATGCGATATAGTGTTTCGCCGGGTTTTATGGTGTGGAAACCTTGTTGATTTTCATTGCTTACTTGTTGTGGAATGCGCAAGATTTCGCCGGCCTTTAATCCTTGTTTTGCACTAGGATTTAGGTTGTAGAGCTCGTCTATAGTTATTTTGTAGATACGAGCCAGTGAATATGCTGTTTCGCCCTTCTTAACCGTGTGGTTGAAATGTGTACTTTGTGCCATGCTCCATAGAGGGAACAAAAGCACGCATAAAAGCACAATTATGTAACGTTGTGTAGGTGTCATTTAATTGATATTATCTTTTATATCTGATGGCAAATTTAATCAAAAAAAGTGGTTATCTTCATGGGAAAGCATTATTTTTGCACAAATATGTGTATTATGAATAAGGTGTTAAGAGGATGTTTTTTAGTGATGACATATTTTTTATGCTCATCCTTAGCTGCTCAGGAAGTATATCCCACAGTAAATCCTGCTGCGACATACGAAACTTCGGAGGGTGAAATTTCGGATGCTTCCGAAGCTCAGTCGGCTCCGATAATAGGACATTTTACTTCTAATGTGTCCGACTTGGGCGATTATGAAGTACGTTACGAGTGGAAGATTTATGCACCTGGTATGGAGAGTTCGCCCTTGGTGCACCGTTTTGATGCCGACATAGATTATACTTTTACACAGAGTGGAACCTATCACGTGCAGTTATATGCTACGTTTGTTGCGGGGCGTGACACCATTCAGTATCCCGAGCCGGGAGAAGAAAATCCTTTTGTTGTTTCCATCAGTGCTTCAAAGTTGGAGATGCCTAACGCCTTCTCACCAAATGGCGATGGTTACAACGATGTATATAAGGCTAAGGAGGGGTTCCTTTCCATTGTATCATTTAAGGCTACTATATTCAACCGTTGGGGGCATAAACTATACTCATGGAACAACATAGAGCAGGGCTGGGACGGAAAGGTCGGCGGAAGCGTGGTGCGCGACGGCACCTACTTCGTTGTGGTTGAAGCCCGAGGTGCAGATGGTATTGAATACAAGATTAAAAAAGATGTAAACGTGCTTACCGGTTTTACAAAGTCGGGCTCGGAAGGAGGCGGATATTAGCCATGGAGAATGAGATGGATAAGGTTTGTGTGTACGGAGCACGTGTACACAATCTAAAAAATGTTGACGTTGAGATACCGCGAAATAGTCTTACCGTAATAACCGGATTGAGCGGAAGCGGTAAATCTTCTTTAGCATTCGATACAATTTTTGCGGAGGGACAGCGTCGTTATATTGAAACCTTCTCAGCTTATGCACGCAATTTTCTAGGCAATTTGGAACGCCCCGATGTGGATAAAATTACGGGTCTTAGTCCGGTTATATCCATAGAACAGAAAACCACTAATAAAAATCCCCGCTCCACAGTTGGTACAACTACCGAGATTTACGACTTCTTGCGTCTTTTGTATGCCCGAGCCGGCGAGGCCTTTTCTTATCGTTCGGGCGAAAAAATGGTGAAATACACCGAGGAACAAATTATTGATCTTATTCTTAACGATTACTCAGGACGTAAAATTTATATTTTGGCTCCGTTGGTGCGCAACCGTAAAGGACATTATAAAGAGTTGTTTGAAACCGTACGTCGCAAAGGCTATCTTTATGTTCGTATTGATGGCGCCTTGTGCGAGGTGACTCACGGAATGAAGGTAGATCGATATAAAAATCACGACATTGAAGTGGTTATTGATCGTTTGAAAGTTCAAGATAAAGACGATAAACGTTTGCAGAACAGTGTTGCTGTTGCAATGACGCAAGGCGATGGCTTGCTCATGGTCTATGATATGGCCACCGAAGAGATACGTCATTACAGCAAGCGTTTAATGTGTCCGGTTACAGGAATATCTTATCACGAACCGGCTCCACATAACTTCTCGTTTAACTCGCCCCAGGGTGCGTGTACACGATGTAAGGGTTTGGGCTATGTAAGCCTAATTGATGAGGATAAGGTTTTTCCGGATAAGAGTCTGTCAGTACACGAAGGCGGTATATTGCCCTTGGGCAAGTATAAGAATGCCATGATATTTTGGCAGATTGAAGCTTTGCTCGACAAATACGAACTTACCTTAAAGACTCCTTTGTGTAAAGTACCTCAAGAATGTATCGATGAAATACTCTACGGAACAGTCGACCGCCTTCGTATTCGTGCAGAGTTGGTTCATACATCTACTGATTATTATGTAGATTTCGAAGGTGTGGTCAAGTTCATTATGCAGCAGCAAGAGAACGATTCTTCGGCCACTTCACAAAAGTGGGTAGAACAATTCTCACGTACCACAGTATGTCCTGAATGCGGTGGTCAACGATTGAATAAGGAGGTTTTGCATTTCCGTATAGATGGAAAGAATATTGCCGAATTGGCCGCCATGGATATCAAGAACTTGTATGCATGGCTCGAGGGGTTGGAAGATCGTCTTACCAAACGTCAGCGCAAGATCGCGCCTGAAATACTCAAGGAAATACGTAACCGTTTGAAGTTCCTTTTGGATGTCGGACTTGATTATCTTTCGCTGAATCGTTCATCGGTTTCTTTGTCGGGTGGTGAAAGTCAACGTATACGTTTGGCCACCCAGATCGGCTCGCAACTTGTAAATGTATTGTATATCTTGGACGAGCCAAGCATTGGCTTGCATCAACGCGACAATAGAAAATTGATTGCTTCGCTCAAGGATTTGCGTGACTTGGGAAATACGGTTCTTGTAGTGGAACACGATGAGGAAATGATGATGAATGCCGACTATGTGGTGGATATGGGTCCCGGTGCAGGAAGATTAGGAGGTGAGGTTGTTTATCAAGGTACTCCGCAGGAAATGTTGAGTTCACAAACCTTAACTGCTGATTATTTGAGTGCTTCGCGATGCATTGAGATACCGGAAGTCCGCCGTAAGGGCAATGGCGAAAGTCTGTTGTTGACCGGTGCTTCGGGCAACAACTTGAAAAATGTGGATGTGCGTTTTCCTTTAGGCTGCTTGATATGTGTAACGGGTGTCAGTGGCTCAGGAAAATCTACGCTAATTAACGATACACTTCAACCCATCTTGTCGCAACATTTCTATCGTTCGTTGCGTACTCCTTTACCTTATAAAAGTATAGAGGGATTAGAAAATATTGATAAGGTGGTGAATGTGGACCAATCACCATTGGGGCGCACGCCACGTTCTAATCCGGCTACGTATACCGGTGTGTTCAACGACATTCGTTCGCTTTTTGTCGACCTACCTGAGGCAAAAATTCGTGGTTATAAGGCCGGTCGCTTCTCGTTTAACGTAAAGGGAGGCCGTTGCGAAACATGTGGGGGAAATGGTTATAAAACCATAGAAATGAATTTCTTGCCCGATGTGTATGTGCCTTGTGAAGACTGTCATGGCAAGCGTTATAACCGTGAAACGCTCGAGGTAAGATTCAAAGGAAAATCCATTGCCGATGTACTAGATATGACTATTAACAAGGCGGTGGAATTCTTTGAGAACCAACCCACCATCTTGAACAAGATCAAGGTGTTGCAGGATGTGGGTTTGGGATATATTAAGTTAGGACAACCTTCTACCACACTGTCCGGTGGTGAAAGTCAACGTGTTAAGTTAGCAACCGAACTATCAAAGCGCGATACGGGTAAAACCTTATACATTCTTGACGAACCTACAACAGGACTTCATTTTGAGGATATTCGCGTGCTTCTTGGTGTGTTGAATCGATTGGTGGAGAAGGGCAACACGGTAATTATTATTGAGCATAATCTGGATGTGATAAAGTCGGCAGATTATCTTATCGACATGGGTCCGGAAGGCGGACAAGGCGGAGGTGAATTGTTGGTATGTGGAACACCGGAAGAAGTGGCCCAATGTAATAAGGGTTATACATCTTCGTTCCTGTGTGAGTTGCTTAACGACGGAAAATAATCTTGAAATCAGTCTGTTATACAGATATTTAGGTGCTCTCTTTTTTAGATGAGCATCACATAAAAAACACCCGTACATCTTGTTTGAATAAGATGTACGGGTGTTTGCTATCTACACCATCGTGTAGTGGTAGGTTAGACGACGGTGTGTTTTTTATGCCTTATGCTTTGATGTTTGCTTTTTCCAAGTTGTAGCCATACTTTTTATCGGCCACTTTCAGAAGGAAGGCGATGAACAAAGAGGTTAAAGCTATTCCGGTGAAGATACACATGGGTATGGTATAATCGTATGTGTTCACAGCCACTCCCTCTACCATTTCGGTGGTGCAGCAGTAGGTTTCAAGAACATAGCCGATAAGGGCAGGTATGCCCCACAAGCCAATGTTCTGAATAAAGAAAATCAAGGCGTAGGCCGTTCCTAATTGTTTTACAGGGAATATCTTGGCCACTGCCGGCCACATGGCCGAGGGTACCAATGAGAATGCAATACCCAATACAATCATCAGGATTATGGCAATCCATGAGGAATGGATGCTTGGGATAGCATAAATACTATGTACTAAGATGAGCATAGCCGAACCCAACATCATGATTGAAGCCGATTTACCGCGCTTGTCTATGATGCCACCAAATACCGGTGTCAAAATAAGAGCACCGAGCGCGGGAAGTCCGACAAACGTACCGGCAATGTTTTCCGACACGTTGTACTTGGTAATCATGAGTTCGGTAGCAAATTTTTGGAAGGGGAACACACAAGAGTAGAACAATACGCACAACAAGGCTATCAACCAGAAGCCGGGGTTGGCAATGACAGCTACCACATCCTTGAACGAGAACTTATCCTCGTCGGCAGTTGCAGTGTTGATAGATACCTGACGGTCGAGTTTCTTGTCCATCCAAGAAAAGCAAAGGAAGGCAACCAAACCGCCAATCAGCAACACCGCACCGATGAGCAGGGGCGTGTCGAGTTGCCAGGTGCGTGCTACGGGAATGGCCACAGTATAAGCCACTTGCGAACCGATACGTGCCAAAGCTACCTGCACACCCATCGCGGTGGCCACCTCTTTTCCGTCGAACCACTTGGCAATAATCTTGGTTACGGTGATGCCGCCTACTTCAGCACCCACGCCGAACACAGCATAGCCTGCCGAAGCAAGTAATACGTCGAACTTGTAGCCCAAAAGCATTTCTTCCGTACCGCCAAATTCGGTAATGGCAAGATATTCTGCTATGGTTCCGCCCACCATCAAGACGGCCGAGAGCATACCGGTAAAACGGATGCCGAACTTGTCAAGGATGAGGCCTCCCCAAATCAGCATCAACAGAAATACGTTCAAAAAGCTGTAGGCTCCGGTAAAGAAACCATATTCGCCGCTCGTCCACTTCAAATCGGCTTCGAGCATGCCTTTCAAAGGTGCCATTACGTCGTTTACATAATAAGCAGCCATCATCGTAAACGATACGATGAGCAGAGCCGCCCAGCGGGCTAGGACTTTATCGTTAAGTTTTTGCGTCATATTTATTTTTGTTTTGGATTGATACACAGATTATTTCTTCAACCAACGGTCTAACCATCGGAAGAAGGTGCGTTGCCATAGCACACCGTTTTGGGGTTTCAACACCCAGTGGTTCTCGTCCGGATAGAGTAGAAGTTCAGCGGGAAGACCACGCAAACGAGCGGCATTGAAGGCCGACTGACCTTGAGAACTTAAGATGCGGTAGTCCTTATCGCCATGGATGCAAAGGATGGGCGTATCCCAACGGTCGACATACAAGTGCGGACTGCCGGCGAAAGCATTGCTTTTGCCCGGTTTTTCCACGAGCGCGGCACCGATAGAGCCCTTCTTGCCGGCAGGAGCCGTGATACCCTTGTGCCAAGGAGCTGCACCGAAGTCCCAGTTGGGGAACCACATCTCCTCGGTTTCCACATATTGTTGTTGGGTGTTGAAGATACCATCGTGTGAAATGAAGCACTTGAAGCGTTTTTCGTGATGACCTGCCAACCAATAAACGCTATAGCCACCAAAGCTGGCACCCACACATCCCAAGCGGTCTTTGTCAACATACGATTCTTTACAAATGTCGTCGATGGCATCCAAGTAGTCTTGCATACATCCACCGGTATAGTCTCCGCTGATGGCCTCCAGCCACTCCATGCCAAATCCCGGAAGACCACGACGGTTGGGAGCTACTACGATGTAGCCGTTTGAGGCCATGATTTGGAAATTCCAACGATAGCTCCAGAACTGGCTGACTGGAGATTGAGGACCGCCTTGGCAGAACAAAAGGGTGGGGTACTTCTTAGTAGGGTCAAAGTGTGGAGGGTATACCACCCAGCACAATTCTTGTTTGCCATCGGTGGTGTTTACCCAACGGGCTTTTACGTCGCCCATAGCGATGTGGTCGGTGAAATACTTGTTTTCTTGAGTAAGTTGGGTGACAGTGGCCGGCTTCTTGCCATTCAAACGAATAGAATAAATATCGTCCGGGGCGCTGAGGCTGTGACGTTTGGCAATTAGTTGTTTGCCACATAGGCCGATAGAGGCATAGTCGTAGTCGCCATCAGTAATCTTTTTCACATTTCCTTTTAGATCGGTAGAATAGACCATGGTGGTGCCATGCCACACTCCAATAAAATATAGGTTTTTGTTGTTGGAATCCCAGCAGAAAGCATCTACACCGGATTCAAAGGCTTCGGTCACGTATGTTTTCTTGCCACTGGATAACTCCAAAACACACAAGCGAGTGCGGTCGCTTTCGTAGCCATCGCGTTCCATGCTTTGCCATGCAATGCGACTGCCATCGGGCGAGTATTGTGGATTCGTGTCATAGCCCATATTCAAATCATACTCTTGGTGGTTTACCTTTTGACCCTCCAAAGAGATAGATGGTATTGTTTTAGGGGCACGGTAATCGAAGTCCTTGCACAAGTTGGTAGTGATACCGGTTTCTATATGATATAGGTATATGTCGCTATCGGTGCTGATGGCATAGTCCACACCTGTTTTTTTGCGGCATGTGTATACAATTTTCTTGCTGTCGGGGCTCCAACTGAATTGCTCACTTCCGCCAAAAGGCAACATGGGGCATTCGAAAGGTTCGCCTTCAAGAATGTCTTTTGAGGTGCTTACCTTTTTTCCGTCGAACGATGCCAAGAAAATGTGTGGAATGGTGGTTACAAACTTGTCCCAATGCTTGTAATTCAGGTCGGTAATGACCATGCCGGACGACAAGGGGAGATCGTCGTGTTTCTTTTCGATGCTGGTGTAGGTGTCGACTTCTTTAATTAGGATTACGTTTTTCTCGTTGGGTGAGAATTTGAAGCCGAGGATGTCTGCGCTTTCGTTTGTAAGTTGGGTGCGGTTGCTGCCGTCTAGATTCATTTCCCACAACTGCGACAAGCCATTGTTATCAGCACTTAGATAGGCAATCTTGCTGCCGTTCTTGATGAAGACAGGTTCGTATTCGCTTGATGCAGAGGTGGTGAGCAAAGTGTTTTCGCTGCCGTCGGCATTCATGATGTAGAGCGTGGTGCGACTCTTGTTCTGTTGAACATTATAGTAGCTAACGGTGTACACCACCTTTTCGCCATTAGGCGAGGCTACTACGCTTCCGATACGTCCCATAGCCCATAGCGCCTCGGGGGTAAACTTGTCGTTTTGCAATTCTATTTGATTCTTTCCGATGATAGGATTTTCGGCAGAAGCCGTTGTTCCAGCTGTGGTCAGTAGAAGTGCAGCGGTCATAAAATGGATTAAATTCATAGGTAATGCTTAAAAATAAATCATTCCGAGTGTAAGGGGTTACGCTCGGAATGATGAAAAAGGATTAGTTTTTATTTGTTTTTTTTCTTCGTTGTTGTTCTTCGAGCATTTGCTGTTGCTGCTTTTGTAAAGCCTCTAAACGGGCGGCCATGCCGGAGAGTTTGGTGGGTTTGTTCTTGTTCGCCTCATAGTTGGCTTCCAACTTGGCGAGCAATTTAGCATCGTCGGTTGTCTTTCTTAGATACCACATAATGAGGATACTAACCAATCCGGAGAGGAAGTAGTAGTAGTTCAAACCTGAAGAGTAGTTGTTGAACATGAAGAAGAACATAAGTGGCATTGCATACATCATGTATTGCATGAATTTCATCTGCTGAGCTTGTTCTCCGCTCATGGTGTTTTGTTGTTGACGCATGGAAATCCATGTGTTGACGATGTTGGTCAAACAGAACAGTAAACAGAAGATACTTAGATGGTCACCAATCAACCATAGGTCTGTGCCCCAGCTGATTACGTCGTCGTAGGCAGAAAGGTCGTCAGCCCAAAGGAAACTTTCACCACGAAGCTCAATTGCATTCGGAACGAAGTTGAACAAAGCAATCCAGATCGGCATTTGAATGAGCATAGGCAAGCATCCACCCATAGGGCTTACGCCATATTGGTTGTAAAGCTGCATGATCTCTTGTTGCTTCTTCATCGCGTCTTCTTGCTTTGGATACTTGGCGCTAATCTCATCGATTTTCGGTTTCAAAACACGCATCTTGGCAGAAGAAAGGAATGACTTCTTGGTAGTGGGGTAAACCAAAATCTTAATAAACAGAGTAAGAAGAAGGAGTACAATTCCCATAGACATACCGAATCCGCTCAACCAATCAAAGAGGTAAATGATGAACCAGCGGTTGATCCACTTAAACAAAGGCCATCCCAAGTATACCAACTCCTCCAA
>JAFOXE010000090.1 GCA_017425765.1 Paraprevotella sp.
ATCCTTAATCAGCCAACAAATCCTTCAAAAATACATTGAGTTCCTCATCCAGCCCCTTCAATAATTCACCGGAAAGTATCTGTGTATCGTCGTCTACAAGGAACAAGTCGTTCACCGTTTCCTTTTCTTCATCAATTAACACAAAAGAGTAAGGCTTGAGTATGCTCACCTTGTCCCACAACTCGCGTAAATTCTGAATACATTGACACAAAATGGGCTCTATGGTTTGATAAAAATCCTCGTCCTTATTATCAATCCACTGCTCCACCACACAACGAGTCAGTTCCTCGTCATTGTCGTCAAACACCAATAGCTCGCCAGATTCAGGCTTTGCTTGTATGTGTATGTCGGTAAGCACCATATTCTCTATGTTTTCCGGGAATTTGGTAGCAACCTTACGTAATGCTCTTTCTATTTGCTGAATGGTTTGCACAGTGGCTTTCATCTCTTTTCAGTTTTAATAAGGATTCTAAAGTCAAAAGTAGTAAAAAAAACGGATAACCCACGCATGGGTTATCCGAAAATTTATGTTTTGTATGTACAAAATCGTTATGATACGCTCCAAATGACTTATAGGCCGCGTCCGTGGCAATTTTTGAACTTCTTTCCACTACCACATGGACATGGATCGTTACGACCGGGAAGTTTATCTGCCACCACCGGCTGACGCTTTTGAGGCTCGCGAGTGTCTTGTTGTGCCGCAGCCGTCTGATTGGGATCAGTCAAATCGTTTCTGCTTTCCACATAACGCTCTTGACGAACGGGTTCGGGCGCTGCTTCTCGCAAATTTTCCGGCTCTTGAACAGGAATTTGACCGCGCATCAACACACTGATGGTTTGGTTGTTTATACGGTTCACCATGTGATCGAAAAGTTTTACACTTTCTAATTTGAAAATCAACAAGGGGTCCTTCTGTTCGTAACTTGCATTCTGAACAGAATGTTTCAAATCGTCCAATGCACGCAAATTTTCCTTCCATGCTTCATCAATAGTATGCAGCATTATAGATTTTTCAAATGCAGTTACTACTGCACGACCTTCTGTTTCATAGGCCTCTTTCAATGACACCGAAACGTTGTATACTCGACGACCATCGATTACCGGCACCAAAATATTTTCGTACATGGTTCCTTGCGGAGATTCAAACACTTGCTTGATAACAGGATATGCTACCTTGGCCAAAAGTTCCATCTTTTCCTTGAAACGTGCCATAACCTTTTGGTAGGCTTGCTCGCACAACACCTCTCTCTTGGTGTTCAAAAGCTCCTCCTCGGTAAATGGCGCCTCCATTGCGAACAACGACAAGAAACTCTCTTTGCAACCTTCATAATCGTTTGATTCGATTACGGTGATGCAGCGATCCCAAATCATATCGGCAATATCCATACCGATACGCTCACCCATCAAGGCATGACGACGCTTTTCATACACCACAGTGCGTTGTTTGTTCATCACGTCATCGTACTCCAACAAACGTTTGCGAACGCCGAAATGATTCTCTTCCACCTTCTTCTGAGCACGTTCAATAGAACTGCTTAGCCATTTGTGCTCAATCATTTCGCCGTCTTCCATACCACCACCAAAGCGGTCTACTACGCTGGCTATCTTTTCGCTACCAAACAATCTCATCAACTTATCCTCGAACGATACGAAGAATACTGATGAACCCGGATCACCTTGACGACCAGAACGTCCACGCAACTGACGGTCCACACGGCGACTTTCATGACGCTCTGTACCAATAATGGCCAAACCGCCTGCTTCCTTCACCTCGGGCGTCAACTTGATATCCGTACCACGGCCGGCCATATTGGTGGCAATGGTTACCTTACCGGCTTGACCGGCTTGTGCCACAATGTCGGCCTCCTGCTGGTGCAACTTGGCATTAAGAACATTATGAGGTATCTTGCGCATCTGAAGCATCTTACTAAGCATTTCCGAGATTTCAACAGAAGTAGTACCCACCAAAACAGGACGTCCGGCGGCAACCATCTTTTCTACTTCCTCAATCACAGCTTTGTACTTCTCACGTTGAGTGCGATAAATACGATCGTTCATGTCGATGCGGGCAATCGGACGATTAGTTGGGATTTCCACTACATCCAACTTATAGATATCCCAGAACTCTCCTGCTTCGGTTACTGCAGTTCCGGTCATACCCGAAAGTTTATGATACATACGGAAGTAGTTCTGCAGAGTGATGGTGGCAAAGGTCTGCGTAGCAGCTTGCACCTTTACGTGTTCCTTGGCCTCCACTGCCTGGTGAAGTCCGTCGCTCCAACGGCGACCGTCCATAATACGACCGGTTTGTTCGTCTACAATCTTCACTTCGCCGTCCACCACAACATACTCATCATCCTTATTAAACATGGTGTAGGCCTTCAGCAATTGTTGCAAGGTATGTACACGCTCGCTCTTTATGGCGTACTCAGAATAAAGTTTATCCTTACGTTCCAAACGCTCCTCTTGAGAAAGGGGCAGGTTTTCTAGTGCCGACATCTCGGATGCTATATCGGGCAACACAAACAAATCTGGATCGGACACACACTTAGCCAACCACTCGTTACCCTTATCGGTCAGGTCGGCACTGTTTAATTTTTCGTCTACCACGAAGTATAGAGGTTCTACTACTTCTGGCATACGTTTATTATTATTTTCCATGTATATCTCCTCGGTCTTCAACATACCGGCCTTAATACCTTGTTCCGAGAGATATTTGATAAGTGGTTTGTTTTTAGGCAATGCTTTATGACTACGATACAACTGCAAGAAACCTGCTTTTACTTGTTCTTCGTCTTCCGATGCAATCATCTGCTTGGCCTCTGCAAGATACTGTGTAGCCAACTGACGTTGTACGGCCACTAACTTTTCTACAAGGGGTTGATACTCTTCAAATAGTTGGTCATCACCCTTTGGAACGGGACCGGAAATAATCAACGGCGTACGGGCATCATCTACCAGCACCGAGTCCACCTCGTCGACAATAGCATAATTGTGCGCACGCTGTACAAGATCTTTCGGACTTGTTGCCATGTTGTCGCGCAAATAGTCAAAACCAAATTCATTGTTTGTACCGAAGGTGATATCGGCCATATACGCCTTACGACGTTCGTCCGAGTTGGGCTGATGCTTATCAATGCAATCCACACTCAAACCGTGGAACATGTAGAGCGGGCCCATCCATTCCGAGTCACGTTTGGCCAAATAGTCGTTCACGGTTACAACGTGAACACCATTTCCTGTCAAAGCGTTCAAGAACACCGGTAGGGTTGCCACAAGTGTTTTACCCTCTCCTGTAGCCATCTCGGCAATTTTACCCTGATGCAGAACCACACCACCAAACAACTGCACATCATAGTGCACCATATTCCAGAGTGTTTCGTTTCCGCCGGCCACCCAGTGGTTGTGATATATAGCATTGTCGCCTTGAATCTCTACGAAGTCGTGCTTAATAGCAAGCTCGCGGTCAAAGTCTGTGGCACGCACGGTAATGGTTTCGTTTGCTGCAAATCGGGCTGCTGTTTCCTTCACGATAGAGAATGCAATAGGCATTACCTTATTCAAAGCCTGCTCATAGGCTTCCAATACCTCCTTCTCCAACTTATCTACTTGTTGGAACAACGGAGCACGGTCTTGAATATCAGTTTGCTCTATCTTCTGCTTCAAATCGTCAATTTGCCTGCGCAATTCAGCTCCGGAGTCGCGAATAATTTGCTTCAACTCTTGCGTCTTAGCACGCAAGGCATCATTGTCCAACGCCTGTATTTGCGGATATGTCTTCTTTATTTCCTCAACAAGCGGCTGAATCATCTTCTTGTCCTTGGTATATTTGTTACCAAAGAGTTTAATGAGAAATTTGTTTATGTCCATATATCAATATTTTATTTTCAATAGAATATGCTGTACGTTTCAACGTACAAAGGTACAACAAAAAGATGGGGTTTTACGGGTTTCTCCTTACAAAAATTCGTAGTTTGCCTATCGCAAACCTGATAAAGGAGCAACTGCGCAGGCGTTCGGGGCACGAATGCGCATCATACGGGCCAATGTGGGAGCAACGCAATCTACCGTCACCGGTGACTCGATAATCATTGGCTCTACATTGCATCCTATAAAAAAGAGTGGAAAGCCCACATAAGATTCTCTGGCCATGTGTGTATAACCGGCCTCTTCATCTACAAGTTTCCAGCCGGGCGCAACCTCTACTAGAATGTCACCCGAACATTGAGGACGATAACCATTGCGAATACGATTGATGCCGGGAGTCCAAGCACCCAATGTGAGTCTTTGCGAAGTGTATACATCTTTTACACCGCTCATTTGCATCAGGAAACTTTGACAACGCTCTAACATCTCAGACATATTGAGTTGTTTGTCTTCTATCAGTTTGTGGTTCAAATAGATTTGAGCTCCATACTTTGCTTCAACGTACTGACCGGAACCATAAACGGCCATCAAATACATATTCAACAAAGACGCTGATCTGAACATGCTGAACGTTCCGGTTGGAATGCGATATTTCGTCAAGTCGGATGTTTCGTGCTCGGCATAACCTGTTGAACTAATGACAAACAGGACCTTGCCAACACCAACTTTTCGCTCCACTGCATCCATCAACTCACCCAAATCCTTATCCAATCGTACATAAGTGTCTTGCAGTTCTATTGGGGTTTCCGAAATAGGTTTTTGATCGTAGTTACCAGCATAATACATAAGCGAAAGGAAGTCGGTAACCGCATCCATTCCTAATGTAGTATTTTGCATGCAGTGCATGGCAAAACGATTTACCTCTTCATTTACACATCCGCTGGTCTTGAACTCTCGAAATTTGCGATGCCCACTGAACGAATGTGAGAACGGCTCCTTGATACCACCGGAAACAAAGTAATTGAAGTTTCCAACGAGGTCGTTCATAGGTTTCCATTCTATACTTGAAATGCGACTGCCCAACGACTTATAATGATCGTAGTTTACAGCCCATTTGGGGTATTCGCCATAATAAGAGCTACTACACCATTGTCCGCTAGCGTCATTCAACCAAAATACGCCATCGGCAGTATGACCACCTGAGAAAATTGCAGCCTCACGATAAGGCGAGATGGCATAGGCCAAAGACTTACCTTCCGTAGCAACCTTCAATTCGTCTACGATGGTGGAAACCACAAGATGCTTCGGCGAGGAGTACTCTGCGGTGAGATTGCCCGAATAGGTTCTATCGTCAACACAATAAACTGGACGCAGCGACTCACGACTTAACCACATAGCGCCTACTATCCCATTATCATACGGTGATGCACCACTATAAACGCACGCCGTTGCAGAAGCCCTATCTGGGTTTCTAAAAGGATATTCTGCTTGTGTATACATTCTCGACTCCTTAAACAAACGCTTGAAACCACGTTCGCCATACAAAGGATAGAAAGCCTCCATATAATCGGAACGCAATTGATCAATAAGAATAGACACCACCAACCTTGGTACTTCGGGCGCTGTTTGTGCGCTTGAAGTAGCCAAAGTCAAGGCTGCAACCAGCGAGGTAAAGAGTCTGTAATTTCTATTTGTCATCATGAGTTATATACTCGTTTGCGCAAAACTATGTATCTCACAGAGATGAGCAACAAAGTCAATGCCAAAGGTACGATTATTACACTAAATTCTTGCGGAATCCACGAAAAAAATAATAAAAAAGACGTTAATACCACTGCATTGATGTAATGGTAAGTTACAACCTTGCGACGCACAAACTGCCAAATCATGCAGGGCATAAACAACAACGGAATCGGATTAAGCACCCAAAGTTGCCAATTTGAATCGACTGTAGGATGTCCAGAGCAGAAAAACAAGAAGGCAATTACACACCCACCTAATCCTTGCAAGCAAAACAAAGTCACATCAAGTCCCCAAAACAACTTCTTCTTTTGGTACTCGACAGATGCACATATCAGCAAAAACACAAGCACGCCATACCCCCATACACACGGTGGTGTCGAGGGCTCGAGATGCTCACGATAATGCGACGACATGATGGCCTCTTTTTTTGCACAAACAAGAGGTCTGGTTTCACCTGATTTAGAAACGATTACCGCACTGTCAGCAAAATTTGATAAGTACCACGGAGCAAACATGGCATCACGTGCCGTAATCAACGTATCGGCATCAGCACCCAGGCACAAGTCGTTGCCAACCTCACACCACGGATGCTGTTCGGTATATTGACGAACTATCTGCCTATAGGTTTTCGGTTCATGCAGTTCCGGAAACAAGATCCGCCCCTGAACAGCCGCTTCTATACGGTCACGTATTTTGGTAGTACAATTATTATAAAGGAAATTGTAACGATAGTTCTTGTTCTGTGGCAAACAATTCCACTTCAGCACCTGCACCAACGCCTCTTCTTCCTCATCTGTAAGATTTAGCACCTGTTGTACCACAGTAGAACCACGCACAAAATACTCATATTCAAAGTATATGTACGGGATGGCCATCACCTCATAATCGCACTCACCCTTGGCAAACTTCCACATAAAATTAGGAGTTTCAAAATCAAATACCCCGTAGTTAAACACCACGTCTTCGTCCGTAGCCGCATTGGTATAACGAAGTGCCGTGTGCCCATAGAGTTCA
>JAFOXE010000091.1 GCA_017425765.1 Paraprevotella sp.
AGGAGGGAATTTTGGTTCATTATGAAGATGACGTGAATTTTATTCCGAAACAATTTCTTGATTCAAAAACGACATTGGTCGTTTATACTCCTGCTATTCCGAAAGAAAATCAAGAATTGTGTTTTTTTCAAGAAAACGGATAATTTCCACCGCATGCACATAGTGCGTTCGTGCCTCGGTCAAATCTTCGTCAAGATGTTCTCCAATGCCCTTCATCAAGGCATATTGCAACCGCTCGTCCACCGAACCGTTTCGCCATGTATTTTGTGTTTCCTGTCCTGCTACAGAATGAGTTTGGCCCTCGTTCTGGGCTTGTTCTTTTAACCATGCTGCATGATTGATTAAGCGCTCGGCAGCATCCTTACGTCTGTTCAGCACTACATCCTCTATATACTCCAACGTATCAGTTGGAATGTCGTCGTACATCACTACGGTGGCGGGGTTTACAATACCCATATCCATACCCTCTTGACAAGCATGATACAGGAACACGGCATGCATTGCCTCACGTATGTAGTTGTTGCCGCGGAACGAGAACGACAGATTGCTTACACCTCCACTGATGTGTGCCCCCGGCAGATTTTTACGAATCCATGCTGTGGCTCGTATAAAAT
This sequence comes from Paraprevotella sp., assembly GCA_017425765.1. Classification (GTDB taxonomy): domain Bacteria; phylum Bacteroidota; class Bacteroidia; order Bacteroidales; family Bacteroidaceae; genus Paraprevotella. Next base: position 615 of record JAFOXE010000091.1, read on the forward strand.
CAACAGCATAGTTGTCATGCTCCTCCATTCCGGTGGCCACAGCCAGCACATTGGGATCAAATATAATGTCGTGCGGAGCAAATCCCACTTGGTCTACTAAAAGTGTATAGGCACGGCTACACACCTCTATCCTACGTTCATAGGTGTCGGCTTGTCCGGCCTCATCAAAAGCCATAACCACAACTGCCGCGCCCAATCGGTGCGCCTCTCGAGCACGCTCCAAAAATACGGTTTCTCCCTCTTTTAACGAGATAGAGTTGACAATACATTTACCTTGTACACACTTCAATCCGGCACGAATCACATCCCAATCGGACGAGTCAATCATCAAGGGCACACGGGCAATTTCAGGTTCTGCTGCCAATAAGTTCAAAAAAGTAATCATCTCACTTCGAGCATCCAATAATCCATCGTCCATATTGACGTCGATTACAAGTGCTCCATCCTCCACCTGTTTACGCGCTATTTCTAAGGCTTCGTCGTAATTTTTCTCCTTTATCAAACGTAAAAACTTACGCGATCCGGCCACATTGCATCGTTCACCCACATTGGCAAAACGCACTTGTGGAGTAAGGTGCAGCACATCCAAACCACTCAGCGTCATATATTCCGAGGCATGAGCCGGTGTGCGTGGAACAGCATCCTGCACCAAAGCACTAAGTGCGGCGATGTGAGCATCGGTGGTGCCACAGCAGCCACCGACTATGTTCACCAAACCTTCACTAATAAACTCGGCCACCTCTTGAGCCATCATTTCCGGAGTTTGGTCGTATTGCCCCATACTATTAGGCAATCCGGCATTGGGATAGGCCGAAACAAAGCAGGTGGCTCGTTGGGCTAGTGTGTGCAACGAGGGTTTCATGTCGCGAGCGCCAAACGAACAATTCAAACCCACCGAGAACAAGGGTACATGAGCTACCGAAGCTAAAAAAGCCTCCAATGTTTGTCCTGAGAGTGTTCGACCGGCCTTGTCCGACACCGTTACCGACATCATCAAGGGCACCTCTCTACCTATGGTTTGCATTGCATTCTCAGCAGCCCACAGCGCTGCTTTGGCATTCAACGTATCGAAAATGGTTTCGATCAATAGAGCGTCAACTCCCCCCTCCAACAAGGCCTCCATTTGTTCTTGGTAAGCCAAAGCCAATTCATCAAAGGTAAGAGCTCGATGTGCGGGATTGTTCACATCCGGACTCATAGAACAGGTCTTGTTTGTTGGACCCACCGAGCCGGCCACAAAACGAGGCTTATGAGGGGTTTTACGGCTATATTCGTCGGCACACTCGCGAGCTATACGAGCTGCAGCAAGATTGATTTCACGACAAAAATCTTCCACGTGATAATCGGACATGGAAATACGTTGTGCACTGAAACTATTGGTTTCAATAATATCGGCACCGGCTGCTAAATATTTTCGATGAATGTCGGCCACCACATCCGGACGAGTCAAACACAACACATCGTTGTTTCCGGCCATCTGACCGGGAATATCCGCAAACAACTTGGCACGAAAATCATCTTCGCACAAGCCATATAGCTGTATCATGGTGCCCATGGCACCGTCCAATACCAATATACGCTCCTTAGCAAGGGAGCGTATATCAACATGTTGTATACTATTCTTCTGCATACTCAATACTTCTTGAACTGACGATCCATTTCGCGACGATCTTCCTTCTCCTTCAACGTCTGACGCTTGTCATACTCCTTCTTTCCTCTACACAAGAAAATGTCCAACTTGGCACGTCCGTGCTCGTCGATGAACAATAGCGTGGGAACGATGGTACATCCGGGTGTTTTGGTGCTCTGCTGCAACTTGTGAATCTCACGACGGTTAAGTAGTAGTTTGCGGTCGCGACGAGCCTGATGGTTGTTGTACGAACCATAGAAATACTCGGCTACATACATATTCTTAACCCACACCTCGCCATTATGTATAAAACAGAACGTATCAACCAAACTTGCTTTTCCGGCACGAATGGATTTGATTTCTGTTCCTGTAAGCACAATTCCGGCTGTATATTTATCCAGCAACATAAAGTCGAACGAGGCTCGCTTGTTCTTTATGTTCACCGTCTTTACCTTAACTTTCTTTTCTGCCATTCTATTCTATCAATCCTTAGCAATTGTTGCAAAAACCTCCAAATGTTCGTCTACATAGCGGGCAAGTGATTCGGTCACCTCTTCTTCCATTTCCACAAAGGCGTCGTCCAAATCGTCAAACACAGCGTATTGTTCAAAAAGGGCCATGAACTCTTCGTCGGTATATTCGCGTGTCAATTCGTCTTTATATTGGTCGTACAACTTTTTACCTTTATACACCAACTTCGAAAAGTCGTGAGCGCCCATTAAGCGCATGGCCTTGGCAAAGGGATTGTCGAATATAAAAGGTCCATAACCATTGTGAATCAACTGGATGAATCCACCGTCCATCACCTCGTCACGAAACGTCATATAGGCCAACAAAGAGATTTGTTCTCCGTTCAATCGGGCCATTGTGTCCCCATTCAATTCGCCTCCAATAGCCTGAAGAATATGCTCGGCAAACAACGAAAGGAATTCGTCCATGCCCTGCTCGGCCGCTGCAATCACGTCGGATTCTTGTATGATAACCTTAACTTGCTCCATCATCTGTTTGATTTGCTATGAAGTGCAAATATAAAAAGAATCGAGCACATAGACGTGTTTGTGACACCTATATTTATGAAAAAAAACACGTTTGATGCACGAGGTATCCATATTTATATTATATTTGCCAACGACATAAAAAACAGAACTGCCTATGAAACATTAGCGTATTAAAACTACGCATATTTAAGATTTATTGGAAAAGCATTTTAGCTTATATTCTGTGTTCCCTAAAGTTTGGCGACGATAAAGGAAGAACCAACAAGAATATAACAGAATGTTCGTGCTATATAGCGCGAGCTTTTAGTTATTCTGTTGGTTAGGTTACGCCAAACACCTTGGGACGAGAATACACTAAAAAGTCTCGTGCTTTTTTTATGCGTAATTTAAGAAAACCCAGAACCAAGAGACAATATCTGTTAATACCTATTTTAGAGAAATGAAGAAAAGTACAATTTTGACATTATCGTTATTGTTATTGTCTGTTCTAATTCTACAATCTTGTTCGGCTCTAAACAGCATTGGAGAAGACCCATATATACAGGATTCGTTCAAAAGAAGTTGGAAAAACTTTTATGGTACAGAATATCCATATTAAGTACTACCCAGAATAAGACAATGAACCCAAAGGTTTATTAACATCTAACATTTAAAGGAGCTACCCGAAAATCCAAACAAAGAGTAGGGACAATTTCAAAATAAGAACAATATGAAAAAAGTATTATTATTAGTCGCTTTCTTAGGCATGATGTTTTCTGCAAATGCACAGACCAAGCAGAGATACATAGTTACTGTACAAGTTCAAATTGTATACACCTACTACGATGGTAACAGAGAAGTTGGCGAAGATACAGCAATGGGAGATACATATAACATTCCTAGACTCGCCGAAACTCCTAACGAAGCAGAGGAAGATGCGTTAACTGAATGTTCCACAATGTGCAGTACATCTTATAAAAAAGACGAAGGTATGCGAGAATATAAAGGCAAGATGTATAAATGCAAATCATACAAAAGACCTTTCAGGGCAACTGCAAAACTAGCAAATTAGACACTATTATTCTCTTAGCTATACACAAAGGCAGCATTTTGGCTGCCTTTGTTTTTGAATATTCATTATATTATCTTATGAAATTAGTGTAAGAAAAAGCCCTTTGTGAGGCATATAACTGCACAAAGGGCTACAACTACAAGACTGTTGTTTATTTATTATCCCAAATCACAACAGTGGGAACACCAATGGGAAGATTAAGTCCATAGAGGTTGTTTCCTACGTAATGAAGGGTGTCTATACGACTTTTATCCTCCACGGGGGACATATCGTTTGAATTTGTATGATACAAATAACCAATGTGTGAATGCTGCAGTGTAAATGCCTTTCGCTGTCTTACACCGGCAATATCCAACTTTCCAATCGCAACATTTGAGAAATCCATCGCACTATAACCACTAATCGTGAGCGAATCCTGCGAAAAATCATTGTATCGTATGCAGCTGAACCAAGCGTCTTCGTCGATAGATTTCAAACCTGTGTCGTGCAAAAGATACCACCCTCCGGTAAGGATGGATTTCTCCTCGTGTATATCATTTTTCTGCTTTATGGCCTCGGCAAAATCATTATACATTTGATCCGACATGTTCAAGTTGAACGTAAGATACAACGTATCGCCCACCAACGTGTGAGTCAGCGCATTGGCTATACGGGCAGGACAAAGAAGCAACGATCCCGAGCTGCATTGGGTAGAATCAAGCACGGGAATGTAATTGCTGGGCAAGCGATTGCGACAATTATCCCACGAACAAACATTCAGCTCGCCCGAAACCGAATTGCGCAAACGAATCTCCACATGTTTCTCTGATGCATAATTTGATTTCCGCACCACAAGGTGTTTGAACTGGGGAAGCGGATAGGCCGAAACGCCGGCATTTTGGGTATAATCAATATGGGGCGTCACCTTAAAAGGAATTTCCGTAAACATTAGGGCCAAAATACTTATCGCTGCAACGATAAAAAGTGCCCAAAAAGATAATATAATAATGTTGGTCTTTTTCATAAGACAATAGGATTGCAATTAAGATTTCTGTTGTTGTTTATACTCTTCAAACAAGGGGGCTATGTCGGCAATCGACAATCCCAAAAGATGCATCTGACGAAACATCTCCTTCAGATCGTCGTGCATAAAGGTGGCCCTGCGTTCGCTCAATATCAACTCATTCGCTCCGTCGGCCACAAAATAACCGACACCTCGTTTCATCACAATAACGCGGCGAGCCTCCAACACCTCATAACAACGTACAATGGTGTTCACATTCACCTCCATCAAGGCTGCATATTCGCGCACAGAAGGGATGCGGTCGCCTTCGGCATAGCGCCCTTGAATGATGTCGTCGCAGATACGGTCGGCAATTTGAGCAGATATGGTTTTCGATTCTCTAAACTCCATAGAATAAACGAATTAGTAAAGACGATGTATCACCTCAGTTTCCTTCAAACGATAATAGGTCATTGCCCAATTGAACACCGTGACCAGAAACATGATTGAACTGAACAAGCAGAACGGATTAAGGTCTTTTCCCCATTCATCCATATATACATAGCCATTTATATCATGATTCAAATGTTCTATCCAATGAAACAATAGAAAGAAACCGGCGATGAAAGAAACCGACAAAACGATGGCTGTCTTTAGGAATGATAACTTTTTCCATACAACCGATCCCAACATAAAGAAGGAATGAAGCAACAAAGGCACACTCGCATAAAGCAAGACAAAACTGGCTAAAGAATAGTAGGAGTCCATATAAGTGAATATTTCCCCATTGCTAAAAAACGGCTTGATGCACTCAGCATACACGGGGAATACTAATTCGGCCACAACCACACGTACCCAATCGGCACAAATTACGAGGATAGCATAAGCTACACAAGCCAAGAAACTGCCCAACAGAACAAAAACTGTTTTCTCGAACGTCGAAACGGGCAAACAGAAAAACGAGATTCGCTTGCTGCGCACACCCAGTTCGCGAAAGGTGATGTTGCCAATTATAGTTGAAAGTAGCCACGAAATAAACATAGCACCTAGGTACACAAAAGAATGTGTCGGATCTTTACCTACCTGAACAAAATAGGGGATATAATCTGTGTGTCGACTATAGAAATGACTTAATTCATAGAGCGAATGCCAGGAAAACAGTATACTTATAAGAACAAACAGAACAACACCCCATAAAATTGTGGGCTTGCGTAGTTCTGCCCATTTCAAGCGGGCATACGTCATAAAACGAGAATAACTGAAAATATCTTCAAGTGATTTCATCTTTTGTTCCTCCTTCTTTACTTTTGAAACATGGCGCTAATCAACTCCGGATGAGCCAACGCACCTTCGTACAAAAGCTCTAAGTTCAAATCCGATTCATGACCTTCATCGTTGGGCAACATCACGTAGCTTCCTCGCAGCGAAGGCATAGCGGCGATTGCATTTTGAACCTCTTCACGTTGTTCCACTTCGGTGAAATACAACTTATCACAAATGGTGCTTACCGACTCATCCAACAACATATGGTTTCCTTCTAAAATAACCACCCGATCAAGCAGGCGCTCCACATCGCGAACTTGATGCGTGGAAATCATCAGCGTGCGATTTTCATCTATTCCAGATGCCATAATCTTACGGAACTGTCGCTTTCCGGATATATCTAATCCATTTGTAGGCTCGTCCATCAACAATACGGAGGTATTAGTGGCCATCGCGAAAGAAATAAACACCTTCTTGCGCTGTCCCATTGACAAAGATCCGAGGTGTATATCTTCCGACAACTCAAACACACTCAAATACTTTCTAAAATCAGCCTCACTGAAACGTGGATAAAAGCCCGACATCAAACGCAAATACTGCGACAAACGTACGGTAGGCAATTCAAACTCTTCAGGAACAAAAAATAATTCGCTCATGAGGGAAGGCAAGCGCTTGCTCACCTCCACACCATGAAAACGAACATTCCCGCGCGTTGGAATTAAAAGTCCCGCCATCAATTGGAGCAATGTAGACTTTCCGGCTCCGTTTCTACCCAAAAGGCCATATACGCCTCCGGGCTGTAAGGTGTAGGAAAAATCCTGAAACAACCTTTGCTTCCATTTGTAGCTGAACGCTAAATTTTCTACTTTAATCATAGTCGTAATTTAATTAGTTGAACTCCTCTGATATTGTGTAATATCATAATATAACACTGCAAATGTAGGGGTATTTGAATTATCATACAAATATTATTGCATTTTTTTCTAGTAAAAAGTGCAACACACGTACAAAAAACTAGTGTATACATTAGGAACTCACTGCGAAAATATCTAAATTTGCAACAATAAAGAGTATCGTAAGAACTCATATTTATCACCTATTTATAAATAAATTATTATTATGGTTTATTCACACGAAGTAGAAAACATGTGTTGTGTGGCCAAAGGGCCTAATCACGGACCAGCTCCCATTCCAGAAGAAGGCAAATGGGTAAAATCAAAAGAAATCAAAGACATTTCTGGTTTGACACACGGTATCGGTTGGTGTGCTCCTCAACAAGGTGCCTGCAAGTTGACCTTGAACGTGAAAGAAGGTATCATCCAAGAAGCATTGGTTGAAACAATTGGTTGCTCTGGTATGACCCACTCTGCAGCTATGGCTTCAGAAATCCTTCCAGGCAAGACCATCTTGGAAGCTTTGAACACGGACTTGGTTTGCGATGCAATCAACACCGCTATGCGTGAGTTGTTCTTGCAAATCGTTTACGGACGTACTCAATCTGCATTCTCAGAAGGCGGTTTGATGATTGGTGCCGGTTTGGAAGACCTTGGTAAGGGATTGCGCAGCCAAGTAGGTACTTTGTATGGTACTTTGGCAAAAGGTCCTCGTTACCTTGAAATGGCTGAAGGCTACATCAACCGTATCGCCCTTGACAAAGACAACCAAATCTGCGGATATGAATTCATCCACATGGGTAAATTCATGGACGAAATCAAGAAAGGTACAGATGCAAACGAAGCTTTGAAGAAAGTAACCGGTACATACGGACGCTTCACAGCCGAGCAAGGTGCAGTTAAACATATTGATCCACGTCACGAATAAAATAAGGAGGAAAAGAACTATGATTAGAGAAGTAAAATTCGAAAGCCAAGACCGTCGTATCAAGCAGATTCTCGCTGCATTGAACGAAAACGGTATTAAAGACATCGAAGAAGCAAACGCTATCTGTGAAGAATATGGTCTTGATCCTTATTTGGCATGTGAAGAAACTCAGCCCATCTGCTTCGAAAACGCCAAGTGGGCTTATGTAGTAGGTTGTGCCATCGCTATCAAGAAGGGTGTGAAGTCAGCTGCTGAAGCTGCCGAAGCTATCGGTATCGGTTTGCAGGCATTCTGTATCCCCGGTTCAGTAGCCGATGACCGTAAGGTAGGTCTTGGCCACGGTAACCTCGCTGCTAT
>JAFOXE010000092.1 GCA_017425765.1 Paraprevotella sp.
AAGAGTTATGCGCTGTACGCAGGTAAAAAAGTAGATGTTGACCTCTCAACCCTTGCTGCAACCTATGTCATCAACGACGATGCATATTACACCTTCACCGGCACAGGCAGCTACGGTATCAAGGTAGAAAGCGGAAATCCGACGATTATTCTGAATAATGTAAGCATTACTGTTGGTAAAGAGTGGGACAATGAAAATATAGTGAATGCTATTGATATTGTTGCCGACAGTAGTGAGACTACTGTTTGGATAACAGGCACGAATAACCTCACTTCCAATAGTGGCGCAGGTATTTATGTAAAGTCCGGCAGCACGGTCATTATCAAGTCGGATAGCAGAGATAATATATTGACTGCACGAGCCGGTATGGATGGTGCCGGAATAGGTGGCACTGGATATGATTTTAGTTATGAAAATGTGACTTGTGGAAACATTTATATCGAAAACATAACGGTAAACGCATATTCAAGTGGCTATATGAGTAGCAATCCGGGAATTGGTGCTATCACTTCTTGCGGAACGATCACGATAAAAAATGCGACTGTTACAGCACTGGGAAGCAACCAAGGAGGTGTATTGTATGGTGGAGAGTTTTGCCCCGCCATCGGTGCAAGCACAGTTCCTGATATAGTCATTGAAAATTCTACAATCAATGCTTATCGAGGAGATAGTAAGGATGGCGGTACGGGCAGTCTGGCAGATTGGATCGGAGCAGTAATTATATACGACCCTTATAGTGGAGATACACCTCATACGCCTGGAATACAGTGTGGTAACGGCTATATAATAAGCACCACAGTAAATAAGTTTCTATATAAAGCTAGCTCAGGAGTAACTAAAGAAGAAGGTTCTGTGACCTATGATGCCGATGGCAATCCTACGGAACAAGCCGCAGAGTAATCTGTATAACTTATAGGGCAGGCGGGTTTGACCACCCTCCTGCTCACTAACTTACAAAAGTTCTTCCGGCATTTACGGAATACCACACAAAATAGACAGAGCAACGATATTGTTCTGTCTATTTTGCTTTTAGGTGGATATATCTGTCGTTGGGTGTTGATGGCGTGTTTTTTTATATATATTAGGTAGAGTAGGCGCTTTTCTGTTCCGGGCTTGTGCGTCTGTATGCTATTTTGTATCTTCGCATTGTCTTTCATGCGCCGGGTGTGAAAGTGTGTGAAAAATGGCTTGGGATGCCTGGGTGTAACCGGGTGTTTTGTGTGGCTTGAAAATGTGTTTTTTTTGCACCTTTTTCTCTTGAAAAGGGTGGCTTTGGTGAAAAATGAGGCAAAAAACGCATCTTTTTCAAAAAAAAAGTGGAAAATGTTTTGTAGTTAAAAAAAAAGCCGTACATTTGCACTCGCTTTACAACGGTAACAGCGCTACAAACGATGACCGCCTCTTTAGCTCAGTTGGCCAGAGCACGTGATTTGTAATCTCGGGGTCGTTGGTTCGAATCCGACAAGAGGCTCAAAAAAAGAAAGCGCATTTCGTTATGAAGTTGTCGCAATGCGTTTTCTGAAATAGTGACAAAGGTTAGGGCAAATTCCAGAGTGGCCAAATGGGGCAGACTGTAAATCTGCTGTCTTTCGACTTCGGTGGTTCGAATCCATCTTTGCCCACAAATGTGTTGAAAAAGGAGAATGCAAACCGGCTTTGATGGTATGAGTTTTAAATGAGTGCTGTCTTTGTTTGTTTGCAAATTCTTTATGTAAACGTAATTGCGGAAGTAGCTCAGTTGATAGAGCATTAGCCTTCCAAGCTGAGGGTCGCGGGTTTGAGCCCCGTCTTCCGCTCTTTTTCAACGCTGTTATAGCTCAGTGGTAGAGCACTTCCTTGGTAAGGAAGAGGTCCCGAGTTCAAGTCTCGGTAACAGCTCTGGAGAAGAGCTTTGCTGTCTTGATATGTCAGGGCATTTTGTGAGTGGAATACAAATATTGGTAAATATATTGTTATAATTAAAGCTTAAAACTATGGCAAAAGAAAAATTTGAGCGTTCCAAACCACACGTAAATATTGGAACAATCGGTCACGTTGACCACGGTAAGACTACTTTGACTGCTGCTATCACTACAGTGCTCGCTAAAGCTGGTCTTTCTGAATTGAAGTCATTCGACCAAATCGACAACGCTCCAGAAGAAAAGGAACGTGGTATTACTATCAATACTTCTCACGTAGAGTATGAAACTGCTAACCGTCACTACGCTCACGTTGACTGTCCGGGTCACGCTGACTACGTTAAGAACATGGTTACTGGTGCTGCTCAAATGGACGGTGCAATCATCGTTTGTGCTGCTACAGACGGTCCTATGCCCCAAACTCGTGAACACATCCTTCTCGCTCGTCAGGTAAACGTTCCTCGTATCGTTGTGTTCTTGAACAAATGCGATATGGTTGACGACGAAGAAATGTTTGAACTCGTTGAAATGGAAATGCGTGACCTTCTTTCTTCTTACGAATATGATGGTGACAATACTCCTATCATTCGTGGTTCTGCTCTTGGTGCACTTAATGGTGAACCTGAATGGGAAGCAAAAGTTATGGAACTCATGGCTGCTGTAGACGAATGGATTCCACTACCTCCACGTGATATCGATAAACCATTCTTGATGCCTGTTGAAGACGTATTCTCAATCACTGGTCGTGGTACTGTAGCAACTGGTCGTATCGAAACTGGTATCGTTAAAGTTGGTGACGAAGTTCAAATCATGGGTCTCGGTGCATCACTCAAATCAACTGTAACAGGTGTTGAAATGTTCCGTAAACTTCTCGATCAAGGTGAAGCTGGTGACAACGTAGGTCTTCTTCTTCGTGGTATCGACAAAAATGAAATCAAACGTGGTATGGTAATCTGCCACCCAGGTGTTGTGAAACCACACAGCGAATTCAAAGCTGCTGTTTATATCTTGAAAAAAGAAGAAGGTGGTCGTCACACTCCATTCCACAACCACTATCGTCCACAATTCTACATCCGTACTATGGACGTAACTGGCGAGATCACTTTG
>JAFOXE010000093.1 GCA_017425765.1 Paraprevotella sp.
ATAAATTACAATCGCCCGACGGAAAGTTGAGCATCGAAATGAACATCGGTGACAAAATTAAATATTCTGTCAAAGACAATGGTGTTACATTGCTGAAAGACAACAATATATCACTCAACATTGAAGGCGTTGGTGAAATTGGGAATAATGCAAAAGTAACGAACAAAAAACATAGTTCGGTAAAAGAAAATATTATCGCGCCATTCTACCGTCAGAAAGAATTTGAGGCCCAATACAACTCGCTGACTCTAAAACTCAAAAGCGGCATAGCTATTGAAATGCGCGCTTACAACTCCGGTGTAGCATATCGATTTGCTACAACCCGAAAAAAGTCAGCATACATAATAAATGGTGAAACTGCGCAGTTCAACTTCACATCAGATCACACCGCGTACATCCCCCACTCCACAAACCCAAGAAAGCAGGAAGCGATGGCATTCCAGGCAACATACGATATCACTCCACTATCTAAGGCGAGCAACATTCTCGCATTCAGCCCTTTGACCATTGATTGCGGGTCTGCAAAGGTCACAATAATGGAGAGCGACCTTGAGGCTTATCCAGGAATGTTTCTCAAGGCAAATGGGAAAGGATTTGACGGACATTTCTCAAAATACCCTAAAACAACTGACTTCTACGAATGGCGCATGCAAGAGTATGTGACATCAACCGAAGAATACATTGCAAAAATAGACGGTGCGCGCACCATGCCATGGCGCATCATCGCCATAGCTCACGATGACAAAGAAATGCCTGTCAACAATCTTGTCTACGCGCTTGGTTCTGAAAACAGAATAGGCGACACTAGTTGGATAAAGCCAGGCAAAGTGGCATGGGACTGGTGGAACGATTGGGGACTTAGCGGAGTCAATTTCGAAGCGGGCATAAACATGCCTACCTACAAATACTACATCGATTTCGCATCAAAGCACGGACTAGAATACATCATCCTTGATGAAGGATGGTACAATCCAAAGAGCGGTGACATGATGCAGACTATTCCTGAAATCAACTTACCTGAATTGGTAGAATACGGCAAAAAGAAAAACGTAGGAATAGTGTTATGGACCGTTTTCAATGTACTTGACAAAGACCTCGAAGCGGCCTGCAAAAAATATTCCGAAATGGGCATAAAGGGATTCAAAGTCGACTTCCTCGACCGCAACGACCAAACAGGCGTAGAGATGGTATATCGCATTTGCGAAGCATGCGCTAAACACAAACTCATCCTTGACCTCCACGGCATATACGCACCTACAGGCATAAACCGCACATACCCTAACGTAATTAACTTCGAGGGAGTGTTCGGCATGGAAGAAGCTAAATGGAGCAAAGCAGAAGAAAAAGACATGCCACTTTACGACGTGACATTCCCGTTCATCAGAATGCAGGCAGGATTCTCCGACTTCACACCAGGAGGATTCCGCAACGCTAGCCGAAAGGACTTCCAGCCAATCTACTACAACCCTCTTACCATGGGTACACGATGCCACCAGGTTGCAATGTATATCATGCACGACTCACCATTCACCATGCTTGCCGACAATCCATGCATCTACGAACAAGAAAAAGAATGCACACAATTCATTGCAGACATCCCTACCATCTTTGATGAAATGAAAATCATCGATGGAAAAATGGGCGAATACATCATCATTGCTCGTAAGATTGGAAACGACTGGTATGTAGCAGGACAAACTAACTGGAATGAGCGTGAAGTTGCTTTCAGCCTTCCTTTCATTGAAAATGCTTCTGAATATACCGTGGAATACATAACCGACGGTATCAACGCTAATAAAGATGCACGCGACTACATTCTGAAACGCGAAAACGCAGCCAAAAAGGATTGGCAAATCAGAATGGCACAAGGTGGCGGTTTCGCAATAAAACTCAAGAAAAAGTAACATGAAAATACTTCTTTTAGGAGAATATAGCAATGTACACTGGACACTGTCCGAGGGCCTAAGAGCTCTCGGACATGATGTTTGTGTCATTTCCGACGGAGACGGTTGGAAAAACTATCCACGCGATATTAACCTAAAGAGAGAACAAGGCAAAATCGGAGGTCTCAAATACTACATCAGCGTACTGAAGAACCTCCGCCACATGAGGGGGTACGATGTAGTGCAAATAATCAACCCCATGTTTCTCGAACTAAAAGCCGAGAAGATTTACCCATTCTACAAATACTTGCGCAGGCACAACAAAAAAGTGTTTATGGGCGCATTCGGCATGGACTACTATTGGGTGACAACGGGATTAGATTGCACCACATTCCGATACTCCGACTTCAATATAGGAGGAAAGCACAGAGCAGACGAAGAACACAACAAACCGTTTATTAACAACTGGATTGAAGGAGAGAAAGGCACGCTCAACAAATATATCGCAAAGGATTGCGACGGCATCATCACTGGACTATACGAATACGACCGATGCTACCGTCCTCATTTCCCCGACAAGACACAATTCATCCCGTTTCCCATCAATCCTGAGAAGATTTCGCCACGAACACCACATCATGACTATGACGGAATAAGGTTCTTCATAGGAATACAAAAAACACGCAACACATACAAAGGCACTCACATAATGCTAAAGGCACTCGAACGCCTTCATGACAAATATCCGAACAATACGGAAATCGTAAAGGCAGAATCAGTGCCATACGACACATACCAAGAAATGATGAATAGCAGCGACGTCATTCTTGACCAACTCTATTCGTACACACCTTCAATGAACTCCCTCCTCGCCATGGCAAAAGGAATTGTTGTTGTAGGAGGCGGCGAAGAGGAAAATTACGAAATACTCAACGAAAGGCAACTACGC
>JAFOXE010000094.1 GCA_017425765.1 Paraprevotella sp.
GGTTGGTACACTAATGAAGCATGTACAGAAGGCAAACATGGTGCAGAACAAACCACATATACCACATCTATTACAGATGAAACTAGTGTCTATGTAAAGTTCGTTGAACCAACATGGCTTGTTTCCTTTGCAGCAAGTACAGGTGGTACAGTCTTACCTGCAGAGGAACAATCCGTAGGAGTAATGACTGGAGTCAACATCACTGCCACCCCAGAACCGGGCTACACCTTTGCAGGTTGGACATCCTCTGCTGGCGGTGAATTCGGAGATGCAACAGCAGCAGAAACCACTTTCAAACCAACCGCAGAGACGACTGTCACCGCTAACTTTACCGAGAACTTGTTTGCAATCACAGTCACATCAAACAACGACAATCTTGGTACTGTTACCCAATCTACTGACAAAGCAGGTATCGCTACCGCTATTGAAATAACAGCCACTTCTAAATTAGGTTGTAGATTTGTTAAATGGACTGCTACAAGTGGCGTCATTGTTGATGATGAGAATAGCGCTACCACGACTATTACAACTACATGTGAAGGTTCTTTGACTGCACACTTCGAAAAAATGACACCTACAACGATATATCTTAATCCAGGTAGTTGGACAAGTGATAACGCACGCTTTTCAGTTTATTATTGGAAAGGCAACGAAAATGCTTGGGCTGAAATGGTAAAAGTAGATGCTAATAGCGAATATTATACTGTAGATATTCCTGCTGGATGTCAAGATATTATGATGGTTCGATTAAATCCTAAAGAACCTGAAAACAAATGGGGGAATCCAGTATGGAATCAATCTGGCAACTTAACTATTCCAACGGATGGCAACAACTTGTATGAACTAGACAACAAAACTGTTGCTTATTTACACCTCAAGCCAAACTCAAACTGGACAACTGATAATGCGCGATTTGCAGCATACTTCTTCGGTAATGGAGAAACATGGGTAAATTTAGATAAGAAAGGAGACTATTATACATGCTCAATACCTGACAAAAAATATACTAATGTCATCTTCTGCCGTATGAATCCATCTACCAAAGAGAACAATTGGGAGAATAAATGGAATAAAACGGTAGATCTTACGATTGACACAAAGAACAACCTATATACTATAGGGAATGAAGCTTGGGACGAAACTAATGAAAATAAGGGTGCCTGGAGTCGCTTATGGGATGATAGTCAGTGGAGCAAGTACACACCTTCAACAACTATTCAAGAACAAACAGGCGATTATCGCATGGTATATGTAGAAAGCGAAGTTATAGGTCAAGCACCATATACTAAGTTCCATCCCGCTCACTCCATTAGCAAAATAACAGAAGGAACAAAGAAAGAAACTGTTTCTTTCTATATCAATAAAGACGGTCAAAACCCTGCTATCTTATTGCAACCATGCGCTACTGATGGCACAACTATCGAATGGACTACTATTGCTGTCCAAACCATCAACGGCAATGACGGTGCTAATCCAGCAATAGTTCATGCTCCAGCTAAAAAAGCTGTTGAACTATATATTGGCGAGGGTTGTCCTGCTATAACGGGTAATGGTGTATATAACTTTGTATTAGAGCAAACAAATGATGGTTCACATGCGGCACAAATTCTTGTTGACGAAATAGAACCATATAACGGCAACTACTATATCCGTACTTATTGTGCCAAAGGAGGTTGGGATAATTACACAGAAAATCCAATGACATATTCAGAAACAGCACTAATTCACAGTGACAGTGTATATGATTACTACTTCTGCGAATGGATTCTTCGTGGTAAAAATATCAAATATGTGGTGGCTAATGACTATAGTCTTTGCATATCCGACACGCTATCTAGTGATGACATTACCAACGCTAGTACACTGCCTGCAGATGCCAATGTACGTTTCACATGGAATAGCGAAACCAATCACTTAGAGCGCGCGTACCTCGCAGGTTCAGGCAACGCTTCCGACCGTTTCCTTGTACTTGAAGGCGATAACAACCTCAAAGATGTAAATGGTAACCCATTAAAAGTCAGCGGATTGAATCAAAACGAAGCTATCTTCAAAGATTTAGAGAATTGGCAATACCAAGTGGACGTCAAAGCAGGTAATAACACAAAAGTTAAATTAACTGCGAAGTACAACAACCAAGTACAATACTTCAAAGGAAGTGCCACCGAACAAGTTCAAATTCTCAAAGGTGGTACCAGAGCTTATAAAATTCGCTTGATTTACGACTTCAAGACCAACTATATCATTACCGCATTGATTGATGACGACCCAATCGAAGAGGAAATTGCTTTCGAAGAGGTAATGATTATCCGCGAGCATCAAAATCCAGCACAATCCCTTAACATCACAACTGGTAGTATTACTGGTATCAAGAATCTATATGCCGTAATGACATTCTACAAAGACCAGCTCAATGATGGTAGCAAGAAAGAACATGAACGTGCACTCTATTGGGTATCCTTCCCATTCGATGTCAACCTCGTGGATGTATTTGGATTGGGCGAATATGGTACCGCATGGATTATCCAATACTACGATGGCGCAGAACGTGCGCAGAAAGGCTGGTTCAAAGAAACAGCTACCTTCTGGAAATACGTAATGCCTGAAGAGCGTAAGAACTTCGTACTCGAGAAGAATAAAGGATATGGTTTGGCATTGGATATTGAAGCTATTGATTGGCCAAATAATATTGACCAACAAAATCTCTACTTCCCATCTGCAAAGAAGATTTCTACGATTGCTTCAGAACTCACTTCCACTACCGTTGATGTGCCTGCACATACTTGTACCATTGAACGTGATAACAGAAAGGACCAAGAC
>JAFOXE010000095.1 GCA_017425765.1 Paraprevotella sp.
CTCACATTGAGCGGTAAAAAGAATAAAGAATACAAATCAAATACCTAACTAATAAGATATGAAACATTACACATTGAACAGTCTTGCAAACAAGGCTGCGAACTACCGAAACGGCGGTTCTAAAGTATGGAAGAAAGTGGCTTCGGCATGCTGTGCCGCAGTATTCATGTTCGGAATGGTTGCTTGTCAAGGTGGCAACTCCGGTGAAACAAAAGGCAACAAAGCTGCAAGTGGTCCGGACTATTCCGACTACAAAAAGATTGAAGTGAAAGGTAAAACCATAGTAAACGATGCTCACAAGGGCGACGCCTCTCTTTCTAAAATCCGCATACCGGACAAAGTCGAAGTTATTCGTGGCGGTGCATTCCGTGGTTGCCCCGAGTTGACACATGTAGTTATGCCTAAGAGCCTTGTTTCTGCCGACCAAGAAAGTTTCTCTGATTGCCCCAAGTTGGAAGAGGTTATCTTCCCAGATGGCACTAAAATTATCTGCGACAAGTCGTTCAACAACTGCCCTAACTTGAAGTCTGTAAAGTTGCCAGCCAAGTGCTACTGCGTAGGTATCTCTGCATTTGAGAACTGTACAAACCTGGCCGAAATCACCTTCTCACCGGCTCTACAATTGATTTACGACCGTGCTTTTGCCGGCAGCCAAGCCCTAAAACGCGTGCTTCTACCTGCCACTGTTGAGAAAGTGGATTCTACCGCCTTCATCAACTGTCCGAACGTAGAAGAGCTTGCCATTCCACAAGCTATTCGCTACAACGTGTTCGAAATCTTCCGTCACAGCACCAATTTGAAGAAGTTGTACATCCTATCACTTTCACATTACAAGTTCCCGAAGAACAATCCTATCAAGGGTTTCCCCAACAAGGAATGCAAGGTGTACGTACAAGACTCACAAGTTGACGAATACAAGAAGGATCCCACATGGAGTAAATTTGGCGAAATCCTTCCTTTGAGCCAATCCGGCATTTACGACGGCATGGGTATGCTTATCCAATAAACCTTTTAACACCTCGGCACACGCCGGGGTGTTTTTCTTTGCAGAACTTTTTGAAAAGAGATGCTCTACAAAACAAAACGAGCCGTACGCCTTGATGCAACAAGACGTACGGCTCGCTAGCTTGAGATGCTCGTGTGGTTGGGCTTACATGCTCGTGTGATTTAGCCAACAAGAGTAAATCAAAAAAATTTAGATGAAGAATGTAGAACCCCTTACATAAGCTACAACAGCGGGGGAAGCGTATACAATCGAGTTCCGTTACTACCCTTTATAAGGATAGTGGCGTCGTGTGGTTTCTCTGTCTCCACCGCCTCTTTTACTTCGTCCACATTATTGAAACAGCGGAATTCGTGGTCTAATCCTACAAAAGAACTGCCTACCAACCAAACTTGTTCCAAACGCATAGTCGTCAATAATTCTACAATTTTTTGGTGCTCCGCTGCACTATCGTTACCAAGTTCACGCATCTCGCCCAAGATAACCATTTTGTGTGCTGCCTCCATTTTCTCAAAATTCTCTAAAGCAGCCATCATACTTGTGGGATTTGCATTATAAGCGTCCACCACCAATTGATTATCCTCCGTCTTTATAAACTGCGAACGATTATTGCCCGGTGCATATCCGGCAAGAGCCTCATCAATTTGTTGCTCCACCACCCCAAAGTGCGCACCCACTGCCACAGCAGCCAGTACGTTCGACAAGTTATAGGTGCCTATCAATTGAGTTTTTGTGGTGTGCCATGTGCCACCGTTTACTCGCCATTCCGCCTCCAAAAATGGGGTACACCGAACCATTCGTCCTTCTACAAAATGGTGAACACCATCAGAAGGCAATCCGTAGCACACACTTTCCAAACCTGACGATATATTTACTAAATGCTCGTTGTCGGCATGAAGAAAAATGCGTCCACCCTTTTCACGGAGATAGTCATAAAGTTCGCCCTTAGTACGCACTACACCATCAAACGTTCCAAAACCCTCAAGATGGGCACGTCCCACATTGGTTATCAAGCCCCAGTCGGCTTGCACAATTCTTGATAACAAATCTATTTCACCCGGATGATTGGCGCCCGTTTCAACCACAGCTATCTCGTGTTCGGATGTCAATTGCAACAACGTCAAAGGCACGCCTATGTGATTATTCAAATTGCCCTTTGTGTACAGTACACGGAATTTCTTTTGCAACACCGCAGCAACTAGCTCCTTTGTGGTGGTCTTTCCGTTTGTTCCGGTTATCTGCAACACCGGAATAGCACATTGGGCACGATGCCACGAGGCTAAGTTCTGCATCGTTTCCAATACGTTTTCCACAAGAATATAGCGTTCATCGTTCACTACAGCAAACTCCTTTTCATCAATAACCGCATAGGCACAACCTTGCTCTAACGCCTTGGCTGCAAAGGCGTTTCCATTAAAGGTTTGCCCCTTTAGGGCGAAGAAGATTGAGCCAGCAGGACAGTTCCTACTGTCGGTAGTCACCACAGGATGATTCTTATAGATCTCGTATAACTGTTCCGTTTTCATCATAAGTTTCTTTTATTACCGCAAAGTTAATGCAAAAAGAGTAAATAAATATTCCAAAAGCAAATAATTCTGTGTACTTTTGTATCGGGGCGTGCATGAGCCTATTAACACAAAAAAAGACAAGCACATGGCAATACGACCGGACTATAGCATACAAATAAACGGCAAGTTGTACAACTTGTCAAAACCCCATGTTATGGGCATTCTGAACGTAACGCCCGACTCGTTCTATGCACAAAGCAGAGCACAAGAAGAATGTCATATCATAGAACGAGTGCAGCAGATTTTAGATGAAGGTGGTGATTTCATTGACGTGGGCGCTTATTCATCACGTCCCGATGCATCCGACGTTTCGGCACAAGAAGAGATGAATCGTTTACGTTCGGCCCTTAAAATCATACGACGTGAATTCCCGCAAGCTGTGGTATCGGTAGACACATTTCGTGCCGATGTAGCTGCATGTTGTGTGGAAGAATTTGGTGTGGGCATTATTAACGACATTTCCGGCGGTACGGCCGATGAAAACATGTTTAACACGGTGGCACAATTGGGCGTTCCCTATGTTTTGATGCACATGAGAGGAACCCCGCAAACCATGCAAGGGCTAACTGATTATCAAGATTTGATTCCGGATATCACACTCTTTCTAGCCCAACAAATAGACCGACTGCGTGAGATAGGAGCAAAAGACCTTATCATCGACCCCGGATTTGGGTTCTCCAAGACCATGGAACAAAACTATCAACTGCTGCAACACATGGACGCTCTCCACGTACTTGAGCTACCCATTCTTGTGGGAGTATCGCGTAAATCCATGACATATCGTCTTTTGGGCACTACTCCTGACGAGGCTTTAATCGGAACTACCGTACTGAACACCATAGCCTTGCAAAAAGGCGCATCCATTTTACGCGTACACGATGTAAAAGCCTGCCGAGAAACCATAACGCTTCTGAACAAGTTATCGGAATAACCTTAAACACATAGTACCATGTTTTTCGACTTTGGAATTAAAGACTTAATCGACATACTTCTCGTTTCCTTACTCTTGTATTATTCGTACAAAATCATGAAGGAATCGCGTTCACTTAATGTATTCTACGGAGTTTTGATATTCGTGGCATTTTGGTTACTTATATCCCGCATCCTAAACATGCGACTATTAGGTTCGGTATTAGACCAACTTGTGAACGTAGGTGCCTTGGCCCTAATCGTATTGTTTCAAGAAGAAATACGTAAGTTCTTCTACACAATCGGAACACATCAACGGGTTCAAAACATCCTTAAACACATACGTGGAGAGAAACACAAGAAACAAAGTCGTGAAGACATTATTCCCATCGTAATGGCATGTATCAATATGTCGAAACAAAAAGTAGGGGCGCTAATCGTAATTGAACGCAACCTTCCGTTGAACGACATCATACGCTCGGGCGAAATGATTGATGCACAAATAAATCAGAGATTGATTGAAAATATTTTTTTCAAGAACAGTCCATTGCACGATGGTGCCATGATTATCAGTAACCAACGAATCAAAGCTGCCGGATGTATCTTACCCGTATCACACAGCATGAACATTCCCAAGGAATTGGGTTTACGACACCGCGCCGCCATGGGTGTTTCGCAAGAAACCGACGCATTAGCCATTATTGTATCGGAAGAAACGGGGCACATATCCATAGCATTCCGGGGCAATTTCAAACTGCGCCTAAGTGCTGAGGAATTGGAACGATTGCTTACGAATGATATTGCTTAATTGAGCATCAAACTCATATGAGGCAGACCGTCGGCAAACAGCCATTCTGAAAGTTCATTTATCGACTTAATACAATCTGCCTGAATACATTCCGTACAACACGACTCCATAGGTATCTTCACACAAACTCCACCCTCCAAGCGATAGGTTCCGTTGTTTTCTAAAATACTATCGTCGCCCACCACACGAATTTGCATACAAACATCGGGGTACTCTTGTGCATATAACGCCAAAGAACGCTCCACATTCAATACTCGTACTTGCGAAGAAATCCTACTTATAAATACCTCTGTATTTTCCGGTAAATTCAATGATGTGAGGGCACAGCCGGCCAAAAATTTATAGTCCTCATCTCGGCCCACATACTCCAAAACACGAAGTTGCGAATCTGTAACCACCGCCAACATCATGGCCTTGATTTCTTGATTGGTTCCCATTTCTAGCACGAGAACGCCTTCGGCCAAAAACAAGTCGGAGAGAATTACTTTCCAATCGTCTTCATCATGCAACATCGCACATGAATGACGTTTCATGTTTTTCTCTAAAAAATCCTGTAATATATCCACATTACTCAACTCGGATATGGAACGAAAAGTTGCAAATTTTTGTTCAGTAGAAACATTATCCGACATCGTAAAAGAATCCAACTTTGAAGGTTTTGCCTTGCAATCGGCATAACCAAAACGATTGTAATAGTGGAACAAACCAGAGTTTGCCGGTATGAGCATACTAAACACTTTACCATCTTGATACATTTGCTTGTGGGCCTCCTTCAATAATTCTCCCATAATTCCTCTACCTCTATACTCTGGGCAAGTGCACGCTCCGGAAATATAACCCACGGGAATATATTCACCCCTATACCATAAGGTGTATGGCAACCGCTGCAAAGCCGCTATCACACGGCCTTCTTCCATACGATAGGTATTGTATTGAGTTCGATATTTCTGAGTAAAATATAGACGAATAAAGTCATCGGAGTCGTTGAAACACAATTTCCACAAAGCTCGTGTTTGCCACTTGACATAAAGACTTTTTGGACTACACTGCTCGGTTTCGTACAATTTCATCGCACTACATGTCGACCACAAACTCATCTTCTCCAACAAACGAACCGGCTGATAGGCTAACTTAGTTTTACGCAAGCCCTCAATGCCTAAATCTTCCTCACGATTCAAATATATGTACTGTTCTGGAAGATGCTTTGCAAATTCCTGGTTGATGATGGCATAGGCACCTTCGTAACTCACATCGGCTTTTTCCACACATACATCAAACGTATCATCATTGATGGGCGCCCCATAGGTGAAGGCAACTAACCTATTGTCGACAAAAATAGTTCCGCCTATTACATCCAATTCCTCAAAATGAGTCAGTACTCGTTTGATAGCATCGGTTTCTGCACCCACGGCTCGTTGTTCACTTTCCTCGGTCTTGCCATCGGCCCAATATGCATCAAGTTCTAAGCATAAAGGTACCAATTCGCGAGTTAACGGACGATATTCATACTGAGGATACATCCTACGAAAGCGGTTGGAATGATTTCGTTTAGCCTGTAGTTTCTTACCTGATAGTTCGGCCAGCGAGGAACGTAAGTAGATATAATCGGCATAGGCACGATTGGCATTCAACAGATAATCTCCATCTTCAAAATGGCGCAAGCGTACTGCATCATCCTCATCCACACCCAACAACAAAAGCGGTCGTCCTTGTCCGCAAGCATCGTATTTCAATTCTTTCAACGCTTGCATCAAATCACCATCACCTAGTGGTACCATATAAGCCAAATGACCATCGGCATAAAAACGACAGTACAAAAAACCGTCCCACTCCGCAATTTCTGTTTGATATAGTTGTTGCCACCCGAACAAATTGGCAAAGGACAAATCGCAATTTTGTTTTCGAGCATTTCGAGTATAGCGTAAAACCAACTCCTTATCAGCCAAGGTTAGCTCACGAAAAGGCAATGACATAGTATAAAAATGAGAATGAAAAGTATATTACCAAACAAATGTAAGAAGAAAAAGAGATGTTCGCCCCTTTTCGTGGATTTTTAAGTATTATTTATATGATAATTCACGTATTTTTGAGTACTTTTGCAGAAGATTTTGAAGAATATATCATCATACAAATCATATTCATATGGACTTAATCAAAGAAATTGTTGCACGTGCACAAGCAAACAAGCAACGCATCGTACTGCCGTAAGGCACTGAAGAACGTACTTTGAAAGCAGCCAACCAAATATTGACTGACGAAGTAGCTGAATTAGTTTTATTGGGAAATCCCGATGAAATAATGGAAGCAGCTAAGAAATGGGGCTTGGGTAACATCCATAAAGCTACCATCATTGACCCTGCAAACAGCCCCAAGAGTGAAGAATATGCAGAATTGCTCTGCGAACTTCGTAAAAAGAAAGGTATGACTATAGAAGAAGCACGCAAGTTAGTTGCCAATCCGCTTTACTATGGCTGCTTGATGATTAAGTCTGGCGAGGCTGATGGCCAATTGGCCGGTGCCCTTAACACCACAGGCGATGTGCTTCGTCCTGCATTACAAATCATAAAAACCTCTCCAGGTATTAGTTGTGTATCGGGCGCAATGTTGCTATTAACCAAAGCACCAAACTATGGTAAGAATGGTGTTCTAGTTATGGGCGACGTAGCCGTAACTCCGGTTCCGGATGCAACGCAATTGGCACAGATTGCTGTATGTACTGCACGCACAGCTCAAGCAGTTGCCGGTATTGACCCAAAGGTGGCTATGCTTAGTTTCTCTACAAAAGGATCGGCTAAACATGAGGTCGTGGATAAGGTTATTGAGGCCACCCGTATAGCACATGAATTAGCACCAGAGCTTAAGATTGACGGTGAACTTCAAGCCGACGCAGCATTGGTTCCACACATCGGACAAAGCAAGGCTCCGGGTTCAGAAATCGCTGGACAGGCTAATGTCCTTGTAGCACCCTCATTGGAAGTCGGCAACATTTCCTATAAACTAGTAGAGCGTCTAGGTCATGCCGAAGCTATTGGCCCCATCCTACAAGGAATCGCTCGTCCTGTAAACGACCTTTCACGCGGTTGCAGCATTGACGACGTATACAAGATGATTGCTATTACAGCAAACCAGGCAATTGCAGCCAAAGAACAAAAATAACATCACGAAAAATATAATTCATCATGAAGATATTAGTATTGAACTGCGGTAGTTCATCCATCAAATACAAATTGTATGACATGGAAAATGAAGCCGTACTAGCACAGGGTGGCATTGAGAAAATCGGGCTCCCCGGATCGTTTCTTAAGTTGACTCTTATCGATGGAACAAAGAAGATTCTTGAAAAAGACATCCCTGAACACACCACTGGTGTAGAGTTTATTTTTAAGGTGCTCACTGACCCTGAGTTAGGAGCATTAAAATCACTTAACGAGTTGGACGCAGTTGGTCACAGAATGGTACATGGTGGCGAAAAATTCAACAAGAGTGTGGTTTTGAATCAGGAAGTCTTGGATGCATTCATTGCATGTAACGATTTGGCTCCTCTACACAACCCTGCTAATTTGAAGGGCGTAGACGCAGTTGCTTCTTTGCTTCCTAACATTCCACAAGTGGGCGTATTCGACACTGCATTCCATCAAACCATGCCTGCTTACTCTTACATGTATGCCATTCCTTATGAGCTATATGAGAAGTACGGCGTGCGCCGCTATGGTTTCCATGGAACCTCACATCGTTATGTTTCACAACGCGTTTGCGAATATTTGAATATGCCGGTTGAAGGTAGTCGCATTATCACTTGCCATATTGGTAATGGAGGATCTATCTCTGCCGTAAAGGACGGTAAATGTATGGACACTACAATGGGACTTACTCCGTTGGAAGGCTTGATGATGGGTACACGTTCCGGTGATATCGACGGTGGAGCACTCACTTTCATCATGGAAAAAGAAGGTCTAACACCAACTGAAATGTCAGATTTGCTTAATAAAAAATCCGGTTTAGCTGGTGTGAGTGGTGTTTCTTCCGATATGCGTGAAGTAAATGCCGCTGCAGCGAATGGCAATACTCGTTGTCAATTGGCTTTGGATATGTATAGCTACAAGGTGAAAAAGTATGTAGGTGCATATGCTGCTGCTATGGGTGGCGTAGACGTTATTCTATTCACCGGTGGCGTAGGTGAAAACCAAAGCGACATCCGTGAAACCGTATGTAGTGGCCTTCAATACATGGGTGTTGAAATAGACCATGCAAAAAACAACACTGTACGTGGAGAAGAGGCCATCATTTCCGCCCCTAATAGTAAGGTAACTGTATGTGTTATCCCAACAGATGAGGAATTGATGATTGCTAAAGACACCATGGCTTTGGTATAAAAAATACATATCATATAATAAATAAGGTGGGCGCAATTTTAATTTTGCGCCCACCTTATTTATTATATATATACTTATAAAAGAATGTACGTTTACTTATAATTGAGTTTCGCCCTCCACGTAATTCTCCATGTAAAGCTGACTACCATCAAAAACAGCATAGGTGAATTGCGAGATCCAATCACCAAGTATCACGACACGACTTTCACGTGTCAGCATTAAATCAAGTTCAATGTGCCGATGTCCGAATACAAAAAAATTGATATTTGGATGCGTTTGCAAATATTTTTTTGCATAGATAACCAAATGTTCTTTATCCTCGCCCATGTAATCTGGATCTCCACCTTCTTTCCCATGCTTAAGACGACTATTTTTTGCCCATGTCAAGCCGAAGTCTATAGCCCAACGAGGATGTATGCACGAAAACATTCGTTGACACAATTTATTGTGGAAAACAGCACGCAGCAATTTAAACTTTGGGTCTGGATCACCCAGTCCATCACCATGTCCCATCATAAAAACCTTATCACCAATTTCCAAAGTCTGAGGTTCACGATGCAAAATCACACCACATTCCGTTTCTAAGTAATCGCCACACCAAATGTCATGATTACCGATAAAGAAATGCACCTCCACTCCATTATCGGTAAGTTCTGATATCTTACCTAAAAATCGGGTGTATCCTTTGGGTACTACCAAACGATATTCATACCAAAAGTCAAACATATCACCCAACATATACACTGCAGAAGCACGTTCCTTAATGCTATCCAAGAAACGCACCAAACGACGCTCCTGCATACGATTATGCGGTATTCCCCGACTTCCTAAATGAGCATCAGATATAAAATATACATTCTTCATCATAAGAAACCAAGCTCAAGTTTTGCCTCTTCGGTCATCATGTCTTTATCCCATTCCGGCTCAAAAACAAGATTTACACATACAGACTTTATTTGTTCTATGCTCTCCAATTTCATACGTACATCCTCTACAATAAACTCTGCGGCGGGACAATTTGGTGCAGTCAATGTCATGTCTACCACCAAATCAAGTTCGTCACTTAAGTCTATTTTATAGATTAGACCCAAATCATATATATTTACAGGAATCTCGGGATCGTATACCGTTTTTAGCATTTCCAGTACCTTCTCCTCGAGCTCCGTACGTATTATTTGTTCTTGTTCCATACAATAGTTATTATTTCTGTCCTTATATTAATTTCCCCTCCTCGCGGTAACTATAAAAATTACCATCGGTAAGTATAATGTGGTCAAGCAAGTGAATATCAAAAACCGAACATGCATTCTGTAGTTTCTCGGTCAATCGATCATCCTCTCCACTTGGTCTAGCATTTCCCGAAGGATGATTGTGACATAGGGCTATGGTCGTAGCCTGACGAAGTACCGCCTCACGAAGCACCATTCGAATGTCTACCACGGCACAGGTTAACCCTCCACTTGAAACCTTCATATCGCCTACCACTTTATGTGCTTGATTCATAAACAAAACATAGCATTCTTCATGTCCAAGATCTTGCATGAGAGGAAGGAAGTATTTATAAAGATCCACACTACTACAAATCTGTACACGTTCTTTTCCTTCCTCCGCCATTCTCCTCTTACCCAATTCGCATGCAGCAAGAATAGTTATGGCCTTTGCTTCACCCAATCCTTTATATTTCTTTGTACGTTTCCCATGAGGAGAATTTGTTTGATTGACGGGAACATCACCCATCATATCTTGTAATGAAAGGCGTCCTAGCACCTTCAAACTATTACCGCAATCGGCAAGCAAACGACGCATTAAGTCCACCGCTGATTCATCAGATGAGCCGGAACCTATCAAGATGGCCAACAATTCAGCATTGGTAAGTGCAGCAGCTCCCTTCTGCATCATCTTCTCCCGAGGACGATCTTCCTCTGCCCACTGATTTATGTTCATCTTCTTCTGCACCACCTTCCGACCTTATTTATAAAAGTTTTTCTCAAAAGCCGAAAACTCATCTTTGTGCATCACACAACGCTGCCACC
>JAFOXE010000096.1 GCA_017425765.1 Paraprevotella sp.
GAGGATTTCTGAAAAGCGTGAGTGGCATGATGAAGAATCGACAGGATCATGTGCGCGAATTGTTTCCACAGTTTAAGGGATACTACCCATACTACTATTATTTTGGGAACTTGAAAATAACCGAGAAGAAAAACGAGAACACCACAAACGACCATAAGGGTGTGAACTAAAAAAGCATGAGCAGACAAACTATGAAAAGATATTTGAAGTGGATGGCGAACGGAGTAGCCCTGAGCATGATGTTGACGGCTTGCAGTCCTGAGGCGAAGGTGCCCGAAACATTTACTCCCCTACAAGAAGAGGCAACCTTATATCCGGACTACACCAACGTGACAATACCGGCTAACATAGCCCCGCTGAACGTGAGAGTGGAAGACGAAACTGCCAACGAATTTGTGATGAAGATTACGGGAAAGACGGGTGAATTGCTGTGTTCGGCCTCGGAAGACGGAAAAATGAAAATGGACTCCACCACATGGCACCAATTGACGGAGCTGAACCGAGGCGAAACTCTGACGGTGGAACTGTATGCACACCGCGTGAACGGATGGGTGCGCTATGCTCCCTACAAGATTCAAGTGGCCCAAGAAGACATAGATGGATTTCTTTCGTATCGCTTGATAGAGCCCGGCTATGAACTGTACAGACAGTTGGGACTGTATCAACGTAACCTAAGCAACTTTGAAGTAACCCCCATTTACGAGAACAATAGGGTGTACGACGACGAAAATAACCACTGCATCAACTGCCACAATTATCAGGCATACGACACCGAACGAATGTTGTTTCACGTGCGCGGAAGTCACGGAGGAACCCTCATAGCTCAAGGCACGGAAGTGAAAAAAATTGGTATTAAACACGATTCGATATTGAGCGCAGGCGTGTATCCCTCATGGCATCCTACCCTGCCCCTGGTGGCCTTCTCAACAAACAAAACCGGACAGGCCTTCCACATGAAGCACGCAGAGAAAATAGAAGTGGTGGACGAGGCAAGCGACCTATTGCTGTATGACGCCGAGAAGAACACGGTGCAAAACGTGCTGAAGGGCTGGAACGCGATGGAAACTTTTCCGTGCTGGAACCCTACGGGCGACACCTTGTATTATTGCCAAGCGGAAACACCGCACTTGATAACCATGGCCGACTCACTGCGCACCAGCTATCTTCTAAGCCACTACGATAGCGTGCGCTATAATGTGATGTGTATGCCTTTTGATGTGACAACACGTACATTCGGTGCACCAAGGATGGTGATAAATTGTGCCGACGATGAGGAAAGCGCCTCAGTGCCCCGAGTGAGTCCGGACGGAAGGTATGTGCTGTATACACGTGGAGATTATGGACAGTTCCACATTTGGCACCGTAGCGCCGACTTGTGGGTGAAAGACTTGCAAACCGGAGAAGACCGTGCCCTGAAGGCAACAAACGCAGCCAACCAACCGGACAGCTACCACACATGGAGCAGCAACGGACGCTGGATTGTGTTTGCAAGCCGAAGACTGGACGGAAACTTCAGCCGTGTGTTCATTGCCTACTTTGACACGAACGGACAAGCACATAAGGCGTTTTTACTGCCACAAGAGGATCCGGAATACAACGTGTTGCTACTGAAGAGCTTTAACGTGCCGGAACTGACACGCAGTGCGGTGAAAGTGAGTAAAGATAAGTTTCACCAAGTGATTTACAACACCAAGAGCACACCGGCAAAATTTATGAGCCGATAAAAAAAGGAAAGAGAAGTACAACCGCCGCCCCGGGTTACACCTTATTATATATATAGGGAACTCGGGGCGGTATTTTTGTGCCTAAAGAAAGGCCCAGTTAAAAGTCGATATTTGTTTGCAAAGACAATGAGTATTCTCCCTCACCTTCTGCTTTAATAACAAATGGCTCCTTTTCTCTACTTAAGTAAATACGAGCATGTATTACACTACTATAAGAGTAGTTCTCTACATCACATCTAATGGACGCTTTAAAATCCTTACCAACTGGGCCGTAAGTTCCCTCCCAATTCTTTGTTTTAGTCCAATCTGTAAACTTTATACTTTCAGTACCATTTTCTGTGGCAAAGCTTATGCTCTTTACGGTATTTACATGTTGTGTATTAAATGACACCTCATACTTAACATAATATCGCGTCTGGTTAACGTATCCAGATGGTGGTATTTCAAAATTATCATCCTTTGAGCAAGAAATGAAAAACAACGCTCCCAAAATTAAAGCTGCAATTTTGTAAAATGATTGGATATTCATAAGTATGATTATAAAAGTAATTACCTAAAGCTAAAGCACACCATCGTGCAAAGATAGAATGTATGAGTTATAAAAAAACGCGGTGTACACCTTTATGTGCACACCGCGAAATGATCTTAGTTAGGAATGTTTGGAGTTGGGTATCTCATGTCGTTAGACAAGTTCAAATCGCGCGTATCGGAGATGGTTTTCACCATGCCCTCAGGCATTGCCTTAAGTTCGCCACTTTCTACCAATGCGTCCATGTCGGCCTTGAATTCATCGTACATCTCTTGTGTCATGATGATGTTCTTGTTGCCATAGTCGCCTACGCGAAGTGCTACGCGACGTAGGAAACCCCACTCGTCGAAGTACGGGAACAAGTTGTAGCCTAACAAGCGTGATGTTTTACGAATGAAGTTTAGAATATAAGGCACGCTATTGTCCCATCTGTTGTGGTATTGGTCGGTAATATAGTTATCTGTAATCCAACATGAATTCGGATATTTTTCCTTCAATACGGCCAACTTGCCCTTCTTGTTGTCGTTCTGCGCACTAGCAATCAATTCGTACTTATCCACCTCGCCTTTCTTCTCAATTTGTGAACCATTTACGTCGTCGTTTTGACGCAAAGACTCGTGCAAATCAGGAATAAGATCCGGATAATTCATGTGAATTTCGGCGTAGTTGGCCAACATGATGAACGGACATAAGATTTCTCCCACACCTACCTCTGTAATGCCAATAGCGTGTGCTCCCTCTGCACTATTGGCAGCAGGAATCGACTTGGTGTAGTCGGCCATCTTCGCACACATTGCCTTCATCTTAGGGCTATATGAGTAGTAGTTGACAATGTCGGGCTCTGAAATGGCCAAGCGTTGGTAGTAGACAGACTTGTAGTAATCGTCTGCACCACAAGTGGGTGTAAAGGCCCTCTTGTTGTTGATGAAATGGTTACGTGCCGGCTGCCATTGCTGGATCTTGTCGGAATCATAATATCCCATATGGAAAATGTTGTAGTAGGAGAACAGGTTGTTGGTAACCTCACTCATACCGGCCCAACAGAGGTAAGGATGCATTTGGTGTTGATGTCCCCATTCGTGACTAAGACCCCATATCGCATCGTGATCCCAGTGCATCAAGTTGCGACAGTTGAGCACACGTGCCTCTTGATCGTACATAAAGGACACTCCATAGCCACCTTGGAACATATAATAAGTATAGTTCACATATGCCATGGTGCGGTTAGTAGGTATACGATTGTACTTCTCCAATCCCATGTGACGATGCTCCCACTGAATAAGCGAGTCGAGCAGATTCATGTACTGACGATAACCTCTTGAAGAGCCATCGGAAGCCTTACAGAAATCGCGCAAGCCCTTGGAAGTCCATACCGAGTGAACCTTTTTACCGTATACGTCCATGCAGACGTTGGTGGCATTGGAGCAGATTTGATACATTTCTTCGTTGGTCAACTCTGGATGCAAGTAACCGTTGATGATGCCGTTTACGAAGTGCACCTTGATGTTGGGTTGTGCCTCGGGATTCTCGTCGGCATTGTAGCAAACATAAGCCAAGCCGTCGTAGTCGTTGGTATATTCAATTACATTGATACCGTTCTTAAGCGGGAATGTAGACATGGCAGGACCACCACCCACACCCTCAGAGTCGAGTTCCTTGGCAAACCAAGCCATCACCTTCAATGTAGCAGATAGACCTTGAGGAATACCGGACACAATGACCGCAGATTTACCCTTTGAGATATTGATACCGGTTGGACCGTCCATTTGGTCGTACAATTTACCCGGTGTGTTCCATTGCTCGGAGAGCACTGAAGGATTAAGACGACACTCGTAATCGGCTACGCGCCAACGCATGTTGTAGGTGCCATCGAATAGCTTTTGAGCCAACAACTTGCAGAACGGATTGGTAAGGGCATCGATGTCTTCTTGAGTAGTACCCTCCTTCAAAGTTGTCCACAAATCATCTGCAAAGATTGCATGGTTGGGGTCGTTATCGCGTTTACGATAGAATTCCATTTCGGCACAAGCCACAAAGTTGTTTTTTCCGCTGTTGACCACAAACTTAATGGATGTAGGATTCATCAAAGGATTCTGGAAGTAGATATTGGAAGCTGATGAAGAACCGCGCAGATTGAACACACCGTGCTTGGTGTATTCTGCGTTGCCCTGGCACATATACCAAACCTCAACCTCTTCAAAATTACCGTTGACAGTACCGTCTTGACGCGGAACGTAAGTAATGTAGTCGATGCGTTCAACATCGGTGAAGTTGTAAGTAAGGGTTACAGGAAATGATGTAGACGTTGTAGAATAATTGGAGTGATAATAGCTGCCGTAGCTGCCGTCGTAAGAACGAGAGATGCCGTTACCGGTGCTGTTTTGCTCTGAAGCCTCAGCACTTGATACAGCCATCTTATGGTCGCCCTCAAGCAATTCGGCAGTGCTTTCACGTGCCTGAGTTACGGTGAAAGTTCGCGTAACATTGTTATCCTTGTCGCTGAACGAAAGGGTTGCGGAACGCTCTTCAGAGTCGGTATTCATTTTAACAGCTACATACACTTGTTGGCCGTTTGCCGACTTTTGGGCGCTGATCCAATCGTGAGAAGACGTGATGTTGTAGTCATTATTGGCACGCACCTTAAGGTATAGAGTTGTATCTCTGTAAGCAATGTTGGCATTTTGTGCACTCAACAAGATGGTGGGGTGATTGTCGGCTGGTGTTTGTGCTGACACACCTTGCACGCCCAAGAAACCGGCTATTGCACCTAATATATATAATGCTTTATTTTTCATAACAATTTGTTGTATTTAGGATTTAGATTAAAGAGCAACCTTGATGTTGTTGACTAAATAAACACCACGTGACAAAGGAACACGAACACCATTTTGGCCTACGGTACCGCTCCATACAAGTTTACCCTCGAGCGTATAGATAGCAACTGCCAAAGGAGATTGAGCAGACATGTGTAGAGCACCGGCCACTGCAAAGTAGGTGAAACCGCTGTTTTGAGTTGCCTCACGAATGGCTGTAGCATTCGGATCAATGACGCGCAACGGCTCACTAGTCAAAGTTACACCTGGGAAATAAGTAGAAGTAGCCTCGCAGTGAATAGACTCAAATGCCTTTTTGAACTTAAACGAGTAGGTCTTTCCACTAACGGTTACATAGTCTTTCTTGGCTCCACGGGTGAGAGTGCTGTTATCGGCATCATTTATCCATGTATAAGTAGTAGCCACGGAGTTGTCCTCAATATCTTTACGGATATCGGGGCAATTAAGTACTTCGTCAATTTCAACTTCGCTATCTGACAAGGCAAAAGGCGCTTGATTGTCATAAGAAATGTGACCAACACGGTTTTTATTATAGAAGGAAGAGAAATCAAGTGCATTGTTTCCCATGTAAACCGCAAGAGCGGGTTTAGACAATGCTGCCAAAGTGACTGCTGAAATCTCATTATTTTCTAAATTCAAAGTTTCGATGTTAGAAGCACCGTTGAGAATGAGGTTTGTCAAATTGTTGTTGGCACACCAAAAGTCCGTCATCTTTGGATAAAGTGCTGAGGAAACGTTGATGCGAGAGATTTTGTTATCGTCGCAAATCACAGAC
Organism: Paraprevotella sp.; assembly: GCA_017425765.1. Lineage (GTDB taxonomy): Bacteria > Bacteroidota > Bacteroidia > Bacteroidales > Bacteroidaceae > Paraprevotella. Next base: position 5,863 of record JAFOXE010000096.1, read on the forward strand.
TCCAACATCGGATTGGAAGATATGGTGAGCGCCGCAAGTTTGTTACCCTCGCACCATAAAGTCTTCAGTTGAGGAAGATGAGTGATGGACAACGTGCTGATGGAATTGTTAGAACATAAGAGTTGCTCCAAATCCACGCAGTAGCGGGTAGAAATAGTAGTAAGGCTATTATCCGAACAGTCGAGGAAGGTTAACTTCTTATTTGCAGTCAACGAAAGAGTTGTCAACTCGTTGCCGGAACAATCCAATTGTAGGAGATTGGTGTTCTTATTCAATTCCAATGCAGCTAGATTGTTATCAGCGCAATACAATACTCTGAGCATAGTTGCCTTCTCGGTTGTCAATGCAGTAAGCGACAAACCGCTGCAATCGAGCGATGTAATCAAATCGCCATCGATCTTGACCACAGTACCTTTTAATTCTCCGACAATGGGGGCGCCCTTGCTGAGCACAGCAACCGGAGTGCCATCGCCCCAATCAACAGTAACGGAAGCTCCACTATTCACCGTAAATGAAAAGTCGGCTCCTACAGGCAAAGACGTTGTCATCTCCACCTGTGATTGTGCTTTTACAACTCCTATTCCTGCGACGAGCGAGAAAAGAAGAGCACAAACAAAATGGGTAGTTTTCTTCATATTAGTACTATTTTAATAAAGGGTTAACAATATGTTTTTCAAATCTCAATTTAAAGGTTCCTAAAACTCCCAACTGAGAGTTGGAATACAAAGTAAAGGAATATGAATACAAAACGAAAACTTTTTTTGCAAAAGTTCATTAAAAAACGTAATAGAATGCTCATTGACATATTGATAGACGTTCACAGAGATGAACATATCACCCGAAAACATACCGAGAAAAAAAATGGAAAAATCTTGGACTTAGAGGAAAAAGCATTACCTTTGTAGAAGATTACATTTACAACCCTTAAAACACTTGTTATGAGAGTAATTATCGAACCTGATTATGAAAAGTTGTCACAATGGGCAGCAAACTACGTGGTAGAGAAGATTAACCAAGCTAAACCAACCGCAGAAAAACCTTTCGTGTTGGGCTTGCCTACCGGCTCTTCACCTATGGGTATGTACAAAGCACTCGTAGAAGCTTACAAGCAAGGACGAGTAAGTTTTAAGAATGTGTTGACTTTCAACATGGACGAATACGTAGGCCTTCCTGAGGATCATCCAGAAAGCTATCACACTTTCATGGCTAATAACTTATTCAATCACATTGATTGCCCAAAGGAAAACATCCACATCTTGAACGGAAATGCCGAAGACCTTGAAGCTGAATGTACACATTATGAACAAATGATAGAAGAAGTTGGCGGTATCGACTTGTTCATCGGTGGTATCGGTCCTGATGGTCACATCGCTTTCAACGAGCCGGGTTCTTCACTTACTTCACGCACTCGTATCAAGACCCTTACAGCCGACACCCGTATTGCTAACTCACGCTTTTTCGGTGGTAACCCCGAGAACGTACCTTTGCACGCACTTACCGTTGGCGTAGGTACTGTGATGAGCGCAAAAGAGGTGCTTATTCTATGTAATGGTCACAACAAGGCTAGAGCTTTGTATCATGCTGTTGAGGGTAGCATCACTCAAATGTGGACCATCAGCGCACTTCAACTTCACCAACATGGTATCATCGTGTGCGACGAGGCGGCTACTGACGAACTAAAGGTGGGCACCTACAAGTACTTCAAGGATATCGAGAAAGACGCTATCTAATTTGTAGAGAGATTCTCATCTTAACATACAAAAACCTAAAAGAACCTGCTTGTACACGAAAAATACGGCAGGTTCTTTTGTTTATCATATAGTATTCTTATGAACCATTCCATACATTACGCCCCCTTTGCCAAGCCTCTGTACATCATGCCCAAACCCGCAGGCTCTCTATGCAATCTTGCATGCACATACTGTTATTACACCGAAAAGGCAAAGCTATATATGCAAGACAAACGGCAAATAATGAGCGACGAACTGTTAGAAAGATTCATTAAAGAATATATTGAATGTCAAACCGCGCCCGAGGTATTGTTTACATGGCACGGTGGCGAGGCATTAATGCTACCTATATCCTTTTATAAAAAGGCCGTGGCACTGCAACAACAATACGCCGGTGGACGACACATCGAGAACGCCATACAAACCAATGGCACACTACTGACTGATGAGTGGTGCGAATTCCTTGTACAGAACAACTTTTTGGTGGGCATTTCCATTGACGGTCCTCAAGAATTTCATGACGAGTACCGCAAATCACGAACACGCAAACCATCATTCCGCAACGTAATACAGGGCATAAACCTGCTTAACAAACACGGAGTGGAATGGAATGCTATGGCTGTGGTGAATGATTTCAATGCTGATTATCCCTTGGAGTTCTACCGTTTCTTTAAGGAGATTGAATGTAGATATTTACAATTCACCCCCATCGTGGAACGCATTTTTCACCACGAAGACGGAAGGACCTTGGCAAGCCCTGCCGAAGGTGCAGAAGCAGAAATCGCCGATTTCTCAATTACGCCCGAGCAATGGGGCACATTTTTGTGTACCATTTTCGATGAATGGGTACGCAATGATGTGGGCAAGGTGTTTGTGCAATTATTTGATGCTACCTTAGCTAATTGGATGGGCGTACAACCAGGCATATGTACATTGGCAGAAACGTGTGGCCATGCCGGAGTAATGGAATTCAATGGTGATGTGTATAGCTGCGACCACTTTGTGTTTCCAGAATATAAACTAGGAAACATCTACACAAACTCCCTTGTGGAAATGATGTATAGTGAACGCCAACTAACATTTGGAGCGAACAAGAAAAAGGCGCTGCCCACTACGTGTCAACAATGCGATGTTTTGTTTGCATGCCATGGAGAATGTCCTAAGAACAGATTTTGTCGTACACCCAATGGTGAACCAGGCCTAAATTACTTGTGTGCCGGCTATAAGAAGTTCTTTCATCATGTTGCTCCCTACATGGATTTTATGAAGCAGGAGTTACAAAACGAACGGCCACCGGCTAACGTAATGCAGTGGATCGCCAATAATCGTCTTTAACACGGTATCGGCCCCAAAAACGCAAGCACCCCGCCTTTGAGATGACAAAGCTCAAAGGCGGGGTGCTTTATGTTATAAGAAACATTACTTCACCATTACAAATCCACCATTTGAACGAATGGAAATTTTCACCTCAGAGTTCTTTCCTACCTTAATGATAGACTTCATCGGTTCTCCGTCTTTCGGATTATCTATAATAGCCTCCACCTTGTCACCCTTTTGCAACATCGGAAGAGTTAGACGCAGTTTTAACAGCTCGGTAGTAGCATTCGTTCCCACAATGTACCACTTGTCACCACAACGTCGAGCCATCACCACATAACGTCCCGGATAGCCATCAATAAACACTGTTTCGTCCCAAACAGTAGGCACAGTCTTCAAGAAGTCCATACTAATTCTCGGTGCTCCTCCCTCCGACTCCGGCAACATGTTTTCAGGAGTAATTGCAAAATTTTGCACCGGATTTTGGAACAACACACAAGTGGCAAGTTCATGTGCATCGGTGGTGCGACGTGTATTACCCTGTTTATTCCCCTTGGCCAAGCGACGATTCATAAAGCATCCGCCAAACTCCATACAACCCACTGTATTACGGCAGAAAGGATGTAGGGCTGCATTGAAGGCCTCCATATCGCAGAAATGTTGTTGGAACACAAGATTTTCGGAAGCAAGAACTGCTTCGCTTCCTACGTAGTTGGGATACATGCGTTCCCATCCTCTAGGCAATGTACATCCGTGAAAGATCACCATCAAACCATGATCATCGGCATCGCTCAACACACTCTCATAAAGGCGCATGGTTTCTTGTTTGTCACCTCCAAAGAAGTCCACCTTGATACCTTTTACACCAATTTTCTGCAACCAACGCATGGCCGCCTTACGCGAAATCAGGTTGTCCATGATGTTGGTCGGACCCTGTACAATATCGTTCCAATATCCGCTGGAACTATACCAAAGGAATACACCAACATTCTTACTCTTGGCATACTCCACCAGTTTCTCCATACGTTCTTTCCCTATGTTGATGTGCCAATTACAATCAATCAAAACATATTCGTAACCCATCACTGAAGCCAAGTCGATAAAACGCATTTGGTCGTCATAGTTGATGCTGTTGTCTTGCCAAACAATCCAACTCCATGTACTCTTTCCAAACTTATAATCATGTGTGGTTTCGTACAAGGGGCGCACATTGTCCCACGGTGAGGTGGTTTCTACAATAGGTTTTAGCGTAGCACCCACCGTAACCGTACGCCACGGTGTAACACCCGGTAAAGAAAAGGCCGGTTCGGACGTACCGTTTCCATTATTTTCTTCGGGCATGGGGAATTCTATCGTATACAATCCCTCGCCCTTCATCTCGCTCAATCGCGAACCACAGTAACGACTATCCACTCCGGTCTCGTTCACCAGCACCCAACCATCGTCACCTACGTGATACAAGCACGGGAAAGTGTAACCACGACCATATTGCGAGGGTTCCGTCATCTTGGCATCTGCTTTATACTCCTCCTCGTAGCTCGGTTTAGTGCGTTTCCACCCAATCATTGGATCACTTTGCGGAGAAAGGAAAGTAGTGGTGTGAGCGGGAAAATCGAATCCGGTGTACTCTTTCTTGATTACTGTACTTCCGGTTTCTCCCTCCTTGGGGAGTTCATATCTAAAAGCCACATCGTTGTTCGACACACGGAATACGACATACATTTTTTGACCTTTTGCGTTCTTTAACGTCACCTTCAATTCGTTGGCTTTATAGTGCACCTTTGAGGTTTTACAACGATTTAGTTCGTAGCGCTCATCTATAGATCGTTCCTCTTTGGACTCATACTGCATATCCGAAGCATAGTTGCCCGTATTGGCTACAAAACCGAGCGGAGAATCTTCCAACATTTGCTTGCCGTCGTACGCAACCGAGTACGTCGGAACACCCGATTTTACCTCAAATTTTACTTGTAACTTGTTGTCCGGGCCACCTACTTGCACTTGTTGTGCAAAAAGGGGCATAGCAGCCAAGGCCCAAATCATCATCCACGTATTCTTCATATCTTTATATTTAAGTATAATTTCATGTTCTTGTTCACAAATATAGGGAAAAAAGTTCAAGTAATGCGAAACGCTTCTACGTTTTATCCAAAACACATGCTCATATAAAGAAAAACAGACGTACACCTAACTATACAGCAGACGCTCGCCTTGTTGTATCGAGGCGAGCGTCTGGAACTGCACTATATGTGCGTGTGTTTTTAACGTTTTGAGGATTAGAACAAAGTGTTCTCGATGATCTTACCCATTTGCCATACGCAACGTACATTAAGTTTATCGTCAAGAATCAAGATGTCGGCGTCCTTACCACGCTGCAATGAACCCTTGCGATCGTACACTCCCATGATGCGGGCTGGAGTTTCAGATGCCATGCGAATAGCATCTTCTAATGGAATCTCGGCTTGTTGCACCATGGTACGAATCAAACGGTCTGTAGTGGCGATACTTCCGGCCAAAGCACTGCGGTCTGACAACTTGCACACACCGTCTTCAATCACCACACGGGGGTCGAACGCGGTTTGGCTGTCGCTAGCAGCACAAGCAAGAGCATCGGTAATCAAAGCCATGCGCTCCACACCCTTCATCTTATATGCCATACGCAAGATTGTGGGCGGCACGTGAATGCCATCTGCCACACATTCAATGGTCATATCGTCGATGAGGTAAACGCTCTCTACCGTACCTTCGTACTTGTACTCGCGCTTGTTGTGGAATCCCGGCATCGCGTTGTAGAAGTGGGTTACGTGAGTGTAACCAGCCTTATAGGCTGCCAATACATCATTGTATTCTGCTTGTGTGTGTGCAATTGAGGGCAACACTCCCTTCTCAGCACAATACTTACCGAATTGGATGGCACCGGGCAACTCAGGCGCAGCGTCCCAACGTGCCAAACATGGAGCGTTCTCCACAATGGGAATGTACTCATTTGGATCGGGATCTTTGATGTTCTCGGGCATCTGACCACCGGCCTTCTTTATGTTCAAATAGTGACCTTCAAGGTGCAAGCCCAACACGGGGCTGTCTTTCTCGGCCATAAGTTTGTTACAAGTTTCTACCGCTGCCTCAATCATAGGTACGGTTGAAGAAGACAACGTAGGAAAGATTGAAGTCATACCATGCTTAGCATGTGCTACTATCGCCTCGCGGAAAGCATCTTCAGTTCCTTCCATAAAGTCGCGACCACCGCCACCATGCACGTGCATTTCCACACCTCCGGGCACCACATACATACCCTTAGCATCGATTACCTCGGCACCAATCACGGCCAAATCGCAATTAGTTACCTCCAAGATTTTATTGTCACGTAGGATTACGGAACCATCCTTCATCCATCCCTGTCCCGTTAGAATACGGGCGTTAATGATTTGTGTTAACATCGTAGTATTGTATTATTTAAGAGTTAGCAAAGTTACTGCATAGTTTGTCCAATTGTTCTCCGGCACCGTGTTTTTTTGTTTTCTTAACACAAAACAACGCTTGCCGGCGGGTTTCTTTATTCTATCGGCCACTTTTGACGAATTGGATCGTCGTATTGCTCTTGCAACTTTTTGAGTTCCTTGCGCAAAGTACGAGTCACCTTGTCCATCTCCGGACGTCCATAAAGGTTGTTCATTTCGTTCGGATCGGTCTGCAAATCGTAAAGTTCCCAGGTATCGATGTCGTTGTAAAAGTGAATCAGTTTATATCGGTTGGTACGTACTCCATAATGGCGTTTCACCATGTGCTCGGCGGGATACTCATAGAAATGATAGTAGATAGACTTTCTCCACTTCTTAGGCGAAGACTTGCCTCGCAATAACGGCAACAACGATTGTCCTTGTATATCTTCAGGAATCTCCACGCCGGCCAAATCCAAAAACGTAGGAGCATAGTCAATGTTCTGCACCATATCATTCACCTCTCCTCGGCGGTTAAAACCATCAGGCAGACGCATTACCAACGGAGTGCTCAACGATTGTTCGTACATAAATCGCTTGTCGAACCATCCATGTTCACCCATATAGAATCCTTGATCAGATGTGTACACCACCAAGGTGCTGTCAAGCATGTTCTTGTCACGAAGATAATCCAACACACGCCCCACGTTATCATCCAATGACTTGAGCACTTTAGCATAATCGCGCATATAGCGTTGATACTTAAATTCGGCCAACCCACGTTCGCTCATCGTAGCGCTCTTGGCATAGAATTCCCTGCTCAAACGATTGTACACTTCGTCATATTGCAACATTTCTACCAAAGTCATTCGACCAATCATACGTAGGTAGTTGGGCGACAAACGACTGGTCATACCGGGTAAGTACATCTTGATGTCGTATAGCATGTCCATATCGCGTCCGATGTGCATTTCCTGCGTACCGGCAGCCTGACGACCTTCATAATCGTCGTAGAAATTGGCGGGCAAAGCAAAGGTCTTGTCTTCGTATTCGTTCAAATACTTCATCTCGGGCAACCAATTACGATGGCATGCCTTGTGGTGAATAAAGAGGATGAATGGCTTAGACTTATCACGTCCGTTTTCCATCCAATCTATACTTTTATCGGTTACGATGTTCGTTAAATAACCTTCTTCACGCACAGTATCGTTGTTCATCGTGATGAAATCGGGATTGTAATAATCGCCTTGTCCGGGAACGATGTTCCAATGGTCGAATCCAGTGGGACGACTTACTAAATGCCACTTCCCGATGAGAGCAGTTTGATAACCTGCCTTTTGCAACAATTTGGGCATAGTCTGCTGACTACCGTCGAAGATGCCATGCTCGTTGTTGGTAAATCCGTTCTTGTGACTGTGTTTTCCTGTCAACATACAGGCACGACTAGGGCCAGATAAGGAATTAGCCACAAAACTCTGCGTAAAACGGACACCGTCGTTGGCAATACGGTCCAAATTGGGAGTTTCTACAAAACGACGGTCGTAACAACTCATCATCTGCGCCGTGTGATCGTCGGTCATGATGTACACGATGTTATAACGACCTTGTGGTTGCGCTTGCATGGGCAAAGAAGCCAAACCTAATGCGGTGACCGGAACAGCACAACCGGCTACTTGCCAAATCTTTACGTTCTTATTCATTTTAACACTATATCTTATTCTCTTTCTTATACCTTGTTAATAATATACTTTAACCACGTTGAAAATCCTTACGGGTGTTGAACTCCTTTAATAAGCCTCAACAAACTACTTTTACAAGTTGCTTACTCATCCACCTGTAACCTAACCTTGGCCGATTTTAATCCCCTACTCTGTGCTTCAAGAATAATCTCACCTTTCTGCCCTTTCTCGGCGATTATAGCTGTCATCATTCCACTGAACACTTTCATTTGAGGACGTTGAAACGACTCTAGACTCGTGGGATCGCCATTGGCTCCTGCTCGATATTCGCCCACTCCACGTACCTTGAATTGTATGCTGTGCTGCGCCTGCGGGCACAACACACCGTCTTTGTCCACCACGCGTACCGTGACAAAAGCCAAATCATCCGTACCGGCTTTTAAGGCACGCTGCTCTTCGGGCACAAGTTCAATGCGATAAGGCTTACCGGCAGTACGCACCGAAGATTCCATTTTCTTCTCACCTTTTTCATTATAAGCCACGGCAGTAACTATTCCCGGTTCATAGTTCACATCCATCCACATCAAACGGTAACGAGATTGACGTGTAAAGTTCTTCTTAGCCTCAGGGGTATCTGTTCCTTCTATCTTCACCGACACATCTTTTGTTCGACGACCTTGGCTTACCCCATTCACGAACAATTCCACCGTAGGATAACTTGAATAAACAAACACCGGCGTATTCTGACCTTCACGCCCATTCCACGTCCAGTGCGGAAGGATATGTAGGGTTTCAACGTGTTTATTCCACACGCTGCGA
>JAFOXE010000097.1 GCA_017425765.1 Paraprevotella sp.
AGATAGTATTTATTTATTAAAATAAAGATAAAAGTTTCATTTTTAACTGGTTTTTTATCAAAATGATGACGATAGGTCTAATATTTTGACGCACAAAAAGACGCTATGGACTTATGATTCTATTAAGAATGCATGTGGAGGGTAAAAAAACAGATGTACGTATGAGTGGTAGTCAGATGCTCGTGTATAATGCACTTACATGCTCGTGTAGATGGTGGTGAGATGAGCATCTTTTTGGGATGTGGTGTGCGTGTCTTGAAAGGTTGATGCAAAAGAAAATCGAACAACCTTTTGACTTACTTCTGTGCGGAAGTGGTGTCTGAGGTTGTTCGATTATGGGGTTAGGTTCCGAGAACCGTATGTGTCTTTAGTCTTCGATGATTTGAGTTGCTCGTTGTTTTTCCGGGATAGGAACTTCGAATGCATCGCGTGCTTTTTCAAAGATTTCCTTGGCGCGGTCCACTGTTTTACGTCTGAATTTTGCAGAGCCGAGAAGAAGTTTGGTTTTCTTCTTGTTCAAAGCGCATTTGTCAGTAATCCACTCCTCGGCCTTGTAAAGTTGTCCATTGTTTCCGTCAAGGTCTTCTTCGTAGTAGTAGCTGATTTGAGTGACCTCAATGTGGCATTTTTCGTCCTTGCAATCTACAATCAATTGATAACGGAATCGGGTGCGGTCAAGATAGAGCGGTTTTCTCTTGAACTCCATCCATTCTTCTACTCGTGCGGCCAGTACGCCTTCCACCGAGTCGGTCATCGTGATACGGGTACGTTTGCTGCTTTTGTTGGCGTCAATAATTTGTTGTACATATTTGGACATCACGTCAAACACCTCTTTTTGTGTTTTTCCCTTTACGCCAAAGGTTTGTTCAAATTTCACAATGCCGTTCTCTTCGGGTACAGCACCTACAAGGTATTTTGCATCGTCTTGTCCTTTTGCAAATCCCATCAAGGGCAACATAAGCAAGGCCCATACTAATATTTTTTTCATTTTTTCTTCGGTTTTATGGTTTGTTGTCTGCAAAAATAAGAAAAGAAAACTAATCTCTATTCTTTCGAGGCGAGATTTATTTTATTTAACCCCGATTATAAAGTATGTTTTTCAAGATGTAGCATAAATTCGTTCCTGTAGCTATCCAAAATGGATATTCTACATTTATTAAAGATGATTTGTGCCTTCTTCACGTTTTTTTCTAACTTATCAGTAAAACGATTGAATGGTGTATATGTATGACATGCGGTGAAGCGGATGAATTTTCATGTTTTTCGTATAGATAAGTTTTATAATGGTACAGAGTAAGTATTCTACGTGATTTTTAATTTAATTTCTTATATGTTTTATATGTAAATTGCCATGTTTACATTTTATTTTATTCGTATCGAATGGCTTCAATCGGGTTCATCTTAGCAGCCTTACGAGCAGGGAAATATCCGAAACCCACGCCAATTAGGGTGCATACAACGAAGCTTACCATTATGCTCCACATAGGTATTGATGTTGGGAAACCTAGTGCACCGCACACCAACGTGCCCAAATATCCTACGGCCACGCCTAAAACACCACCCGTGATGCTGATGGCAATAGACTCTACAAGAAATTGATTGCAAATGTCGATACCGCGGGCTCCAACCGACATACGCAAGCCAATCTCCTTAGTGCGTTCAGTTACCGAAACCAACATAATGTTCATAATGCCGATGCCGGCCACGAGAAGTGAAAATGCTGCGGCCACCACCAAAATAACTGTAATTGTATCCATTGTGGACGACATGGTGTCCATCATTTCTTGTTGCGAACGAATGGTGAAATTATCTTTCTCGTGTTCTTTCAGTTTATGGCTAGTACGCAATATTTTGGTAAGCTCTTCAATGGCTTGGTCTGTCATCTCCTCGGTTATAGCAGAACAATTGATTGTGCCCAAATAGGTTTGAGCAAGAATACGCTTCATAACCGTTGTATATGGGGCGATGATAAGATTATCTTGGTCCATGCCGAAGGTGTTGTAACCTTTTGATTTAAGTACACCAACTATACGGAAGGGGATGGACTTAAAGCGAATAGTTTTGCCTATAGGATCTCCTCCTTCCGGGAATAATTCCTTTGCCACCGTCTTGCCGATAAGGCACACTTTAGCACTTTTGTTTATGTCCTCCTCGGTGAACATCATACCATCTTCTACTTTCCATTGTTTGATGGTGAGATAGTCTGTACTCTCGCCATAGATTGACGTTGAGGTGTTGTGTGCACCATAGATTACTTGTCCCGAACTGGAAACTTCCGGACTGACGTGCGTTATGTATTGTGCATTTTGCTGAATAGAACGATAATCCTCTATCTTCAAGGTTTGCATGGCACTAGGGTCTTGGCGCACTCCGCCTCGCATGTCGGAACCGGGACGTATCATTATAATGTTTGTTCCCATCTGCGATATGTTCTTTCGGACACTTTCTTTTGAGCCTTGTCCGATGGCCATCATAATGATTACAGCTGCTACTCCGATGATGATTCCCAACATCGATAAAAAGGAGCGAAATTTATTGCTGGCAATAGACTTTAGAGCAACTTTTATCAGGTTCGTAAAGTTCATTTTACTTTAATTTGATTAGGATATTTTCTCGTGATTGCGAGATTGTTTTGATTTATTCGTCTTGTGGGATGGGGAGATTGGCTAGTGCTTCTGCAGCCGACAAGATTTTGGGATTAAGCACATCCTCGCGGACTTTCCCGTCGCGCAAGGTGATGTTTCTGCTGCTGTATTGTGCAATTTCGGGGTTGTGGGTGACGAAGATGATGGTTCGCCCCTCTGCATGTAGTTTCTGAAAGAGCACGAGCACTTCAAAACTAGTTCGTGTGTCTAGATTACCGGTGGCTTCGTCTGCCAGGATTACGGCGGGATTGTTAACCAAAGCGCGTGCTATGGCTACGCGTTGCATCTGACCGCCCGACATTTGATTGCTGAGGTGGTTCATGCGATTGCCAAGACCGACTGCATGGAGAGCAGCCTCGGCTGCTTCACGACGTTGACGAGCATTGTATGCGGAATTATACATAAGCGGAAGTTCCACATTCTCTACGGCCGAGGTCTTTGGTAAGAGGTTATAGTTCTGAAAAACAAAGCCTATCTTTCGGTTACGGAGCTTGGCACGTTGCGATTTTCTCATGGTGCTAACGGCAATGCCATCCAGATAGTATTCGCCCGATGTTGGGGTGTCTAAGCAACCGAGTTGGTTGAGTAGGGTGGATTTACCCGAGCCTGATGTTCCCATGATGGTAACGAACTCACCTTCATGAATTTTAAATGAAATTCCGCGAAGGGCATGCACTGTTTCTTCTCCCACCACGAAGTCGCGACGAACATTATCTAGTTCAATAACCACTTTCTTTTGTTTCTCTTCCATAAATCGTGGTTGTGTTATTTCTTGTTGTTTTGCTTGTTTTTATTGCGTGGTCCTGGCATAAACGGATTACGTTGCTGGGTAGGTTGCGCTTGTTCCTCCACAAAAATATTTATATCTGTAATGACCTCTGTTCCGGCTTGCAGACCACTTGTAACTTCGGTTAAGGTTCCGTTACTGATTCCCGTAGTGATGGGCTGGGCTTTGAGTACATTACCTTCGCGTATCCATACTTTTGTTTCTGCGTTGCAGTCTGCAAGTGTTTCGCCCTCGTTCAGCATTTGTGCTTTTGGACTAAAACGTATGGCTTTGGCCGGTACGGCAAGTACATTTTCTGCCTCCTGCGTATAAACGGTGACATTAGCTGTCAATCCGGGTTTTAGCTTTAGGTCTTTATTTGGTGCCGAGATAACCACTTCATAAGTTACAACATTGCTTTCGGTTGTGGCTTCTTGGCGTACCTGTGTCACAAGGCCTTGGAAGGTATCTTCTGGAAAGGCGTCCACACTGAAGCTTACACGTTGTCCTTCTTTAACGTTGCCGATGTCGGCTTCGTCAATATCTGCAATTACTCGCATGTCAGTAAGGTCTTGTGCAATGGTGAACAATGTTGGTGTGCTGAAGCTTGCAGCCACGGTTTGACCTTCTTCCACTGCTTTGCTCAATACAACTCCGTCGATGGGCGATGTGATGGTGGCATAACCGAGATTTGTTTCTGCTCTTTTCACATTCTCTTGTCCGCTTGTACATGATTGTTGAGCTTTGACATAAGAAAGGCGTGCTGCTTCGTACTCCGATGCACTAATCAAACCCTTTTCAAATAATGTTTTGTAGCGGTTATGATTTGCGGTTTGATAGTCAAGTTCACTCTGCATAGATGCCAAGTTGGCTCTAGCACTCTTTA
>JAFOXE010000098.1 GCA_017425765.1 Paraprevotella sp.
ATTGATATGATTAAAAAGACACCATGGTGTGGATGGTCACTACACGCTCGTCTTGTTGCAACGAGATGTACAGCAAAGTTAATCAAGATGAGCATATAGTTTTAATACAACCAACAAACTATATTTATTAGAGCATCACGTCAATTAAAGTAGTTCCCACATGAGCGTCAGCAACTTGGGCACAGCATAGCCATCTCGACCAGTTTCTTCTAGCTGTACATAGTCGTTAGAACAAAGAATTTTCTTTACATAATCTATATCGTCAAGCTCTAACAAATAAAAATCTGCGTGCAGCAAACGGTGCGAAAGCCTATGTGTAACATCTTCTTTCAGTACAATTAAACGCGACTCCGAACAACGCATCAACTCCGACAGCGGAGCTTGACTAATTAGTTCGGCGGGTGTCAACTTACTGTCGGATTCTACCACCGGAGGTTCGTATAATCCTCGCCATATTCCGTTACCTTGTCGGCGATGCAAAAAAGTTTTGTTCTGGCAACGTACATACACATAAGTAAGATATCGATCGGTAACGGCTGTCTTTCGAGCTTTAACGGGCAACTCATTCACACGACGCGTAGAATGAGCCACACAAAACTCATTCATTGGACATGTCAAACACTTCTGCTCCGAGCAAACGGGCGTGCATTGCAAGGCACCGAAGTCCATAATAGCTTGATTGTAAAGAGCCGGATTTCGTTCGTCAAGCAATTCTTGCGCCAAAGCCGCAAAATACTTTTTTCCCTGAACGCTATCAATAGGTATTTCTACACCAAAACACCGCGACAACACACGATATACATTGCCATCAAGCACCGCATAAGGCAAGTCGAAAGCAAAAGAAGCTATAGCAGCTGCAGTATAATCGCCTACTCCCTTTAGCGACCGGATGAGTTCGTACGAACGAGGAAAGCCACCCATCTCCACTATCTGACGAGCTGCAGCGTGCAAATTGCGGGCGCGAGAGTAATAGCCCAATCCTTGCCAATATTTAAGAACTTCATCTTCCTCAGCCCGAGCCAAGTCCTCCACACAAGGGAATCGACGCACGAAACGCACATAATAATCATATCCTTGCGCCACACGCGTCTGCTGCAAAATGATTTCCGCAATCCAAATCAGATAGGGATCGCAAGTGTCGCGCCAGGGCAATTCTCGTTTATTTTGTTCGTACCAATCCTCTAAACGCGAGGACCAAAGCATGTGGTTCATACCTATATTATATAGTTATCGTATCGCAAATTTAAGGTCAAATAAGGAAAACCTACAACTTTTTATCAAAAAAAGCAGATTAAATTTTCGCAACTCGTTGAAAAGGACTATATTTGCACTTCGAAAAAACAGACACTAGTACAGTACAAACAATAATAAAAAGAAGAAAATGACTAAAGCAGACATCGTAAACGAAATCTCCAAGAAAACAGGAGTTGATAAAGCCACCGTGCTTGTGACAGTTGAGGCATTCATGGAGTCTATTAAGGATTCGTTGATCAGTCAAGAAGAAAATGTATATCTTCGTGGTTTCGGTAGCTTCATCTTGAAGAAACGTGCTAAGAAAACCGCACGCAATATCTCTAAGAATACTACCATCATCATCGACGAGCACAATATCCCCGCCTTCAAGCCGGCAAAGGTATTCGTTGAAGCCGTTAAGAAGTAATCTTCGAAAAGCGCTATTAACAAGTAAACATTAAACTAACCATACAAAATTTACAGTTATGCCAAGCGGAAAGAAAAAGAAAAGACACAAGATGGCTACTCACAAGCGTAAAAAAAGACTAAGAAAGAACAGACATAAGAGTAAGTAGTCTGCAACGTCTAGCATTGTGATACAGAATAAAGAACAAACTTGAACGGAACCAACAAGCCTGGCTTGCCATCTCAAGTTTGTTCTTTGTTTAGATGAACAGAAAATCATAGTATAATTAAAATGACCAGCGAAGTAATTGTTGACGTTCAACCCAAAGAAATCTCAATCGCCCTGCTTGAAGACAAGAGGTTGGTTGAGTTTCATAAAGAAGGCCGTGAAGCCTCTTATGCAGTGGGGAATGTGTACTTGGCCAAGGTAAAGAAACTAATGCCCGGCCTGAACGCATGCTTTGTGAATGTAGGACATGAACGCGATGCCTTTTTACATTATCTTGATTTAGGACCTCAGTTCCACTCATACGAAAAATACCTTAAGCAGGTAGCCAGCGACAAGAAACAACTCTATCCTATAGAAAAAGCACACATGCTGCCAGAACTTCCAAAAGAGGGCAGCGTGCAAAACGTACTACAGTGCGGGCAACAGGTGTTGGTACAAGTGGTGAAAGAACCCATATCCACCAAGGGGCCAAGACTAACTTGCGAGATTTCATTCCCCGGACGTTACCTCGTCTTGATACCTTTTAACGACAAGGTATCCGTATCCTCCAAGATTAAGTCATCGGCCGAACGTGCTCGTCTGAAACAAATATTACAAAGCATTAAACCCAAAAACTTCGGTGTTATCGTACGCACCGTAGCCGAGGGCAAAAGAGTTGCAGAACTGGACAACGAGCTAAAATACCTGCTCAAGCGATGGAACGACGCAATCACACGTGTACAAAAAGCTAAGGAAGTGCCCGAATTGGCATACGAAGAAACCAGTCGTACCGTGGCGCTGCTTAGAGATCTGTTCAATCCGTCGTACGAAAACATTTACGTGAACGACGAACAGATTTGCAACGAGGTGAAAGATTACGTCACCCTCATCGCCCCGGACAGGGCACAGGTAGTGAAACAATACAAAGGAAAGCTGCCCATTTTCGACAACTTCGACGTCACCAAACAAATCAAATCATCGTTTGGTCGCACCGTTTCCTACAAACATGGCGCTTACCTCATCATCGAACACACCGAAGCCCTTCATGTAGTTGACGTGAACAGTGGCAACCGAGCAAAATCCAAAGACGGACAAGAAGCCAATGCCCTCGACGTAAACCTTGGAGCAGCCGACGAGTTGGCCCGACAATTACGTTTACGCGATATGGGTGGCATCATCGTGGTGGACTTCATAGATATGAATCTGGCTGAAGACAGACAAAAACTCTATGAACGAATGTGCGAGAACATGAAAAGCGATCGCGCACGTCACAACATTCTGCCCTTAAGTAAATTCGGCTTAATGCAGATTACCCGCCAACGTGTTCGCCCCGTTATGGATGTTCATGTGGACGAGACTTGTCCCACTTGCCATGGAAAGGGAACTATTAAATCAAGCTATTTGTTTACCGATCTGCTCGAGAACAAAATCGAATGGCTCGTAAAACAACTAGGCATCAAACGCTTTACGCTGCACGTACATCCCTACGTGTCGGCCTACATTCATCAAGGTTTCATCTCCTTGAAACGTAAATGGCAATTCAAATACGGCTTCGGAATTCACATTGTACCTAGTCAGAAACTAGCTTTCCTGCAGTACGAATTCTATGATGCCCAAGGACACGAAATCGATATGAAGGAGGAGGTTGAAATCAAATAAGCCCCTCACTTTGAAAAGAAAATACATTCAAGGTCCATTGCCTGATTCATAAAACAAATCTCCCTGCCACGAGCATGCCACAGCAACTCACGGCAGGGAGATTTGTTTTATTCTCTTCGTGTAGAATTATTCTTGCGTCGGCAAAGTCATACCCAAGTAGGTGTACGAAAAGTTGCGACCCTTTGACGAGGGAAACTGACTGCGAGCATCTATTTCCTCATGAGCACGCAAATAGTTTACGATTCGTGTATAGCAATCCATCGGGCTACGTGCTTTCAAGCGAGCCGTAAAGGGCGTGTCTTGATACTGAAACTTGTTTGTTCCGGGAATGGGTAGCACACGTTTGAACAACACTGTGCCCTCGTACCAACCCACGCGTTGCACGTTCAACGGATTGTTTGACGTTGCCGAAACCACCGACTCGCCCACGGGCGTTGCAGTAGTAGCCTTAGCACCATTCTCCTTAAACTCGGCCAAAGTAGCAGCTGTAGTTTTTATTACGATAAAATACACACGAGGGCGCACCTTATAACGTTTTGGATATGGACTTCCCCCCTCCACATATTGTCGCAAGTCGTTCATGAACGTGTCATCCACCATGATACCGGGCAACGAAGCCAAAAATTCAAAGGCTTGTTCCACCGACTCCACCACACACTCTTCGTCAAAATAGCGAATATATAAATTCATTTGTATATAAAAATAAAACAATATAATTAGGTAATTACCCGCAAATACACATAGGAGTAATTGCCCGTTTCGGTCACAAAAATACACAATTTGCAAGAAGACACCAAATTACGAGGATAAGAATCGGTGGTGTGTGCTCAAAAAGGCGTACCTTTGCAGTGCTAACAATGCTTATGCACGTATGAAACTGTTTTTGTTCTTAAAGAACTGGACGTTGCCCGTTGCCATGTGTACCGGTGCTTCGGCCTACTTAATCTTATCGCGCTTCCCCCTTTCCGAAGGGTTTAAGAGTGCAACCCATGCGCTGGTAGACGTACTACAGCCGACACTTATTTTCTCGATGTTGTTCATCACGTTCTGTAAAATCAATGTACGCGATCTGCGTCCCAAGATATGGCACGCCTGGGCTCTTTTGTTTCAAGTCGCTCTATGCCCGCATCGCCGAGCTGAAGGAAGACAAGGCCTTCCTCCAGGCGCAACTCGCAGCCCTCACGGGAGCGGCCACGAAAAAAGCGAAGAGTACATAATCATCAAAATGAGAACGATATGAAAGACTTTATCAAAATCGCCGTTGCCGTGCTCATCATGGCGGCGGCTGTGCCCATGAGGGCGCAAGAGTGGGAAAAGGCGAACGACACCACCTATGTGCGTCGATTCGAGCAGTCGACTGGCACGCTGACCGAATACGCCAACCCAGTCGACATGGCGGCACTGACCATCAAGCTCAACAACGATATGCGCTCCGCGGCACTATACCATGCCGGATCTTTCGGATGCGGATTCGCTGCCGTTGCAGCCGGTATTGGCAGTGCGATAGCATACAACGGGAAAAGCAAGATGCTCAACTTAGCTGCGGTCAGCTTCGGCCTTGCCAGCCTTTTCTTTGAGATTGGCGCAATCGACAAGATGTACCAAAGGCGGGTGTATGTCGCCCCTGATGGCGTTGTGATACGCTTCAACCGGACGGAGCAGCCGAGATACGACAACAAGAAAGCGCGGAAACGGGAATGATGTTTTCCGCATGTTTTCCGTGCTTTGCTTTTGCAAATCCCAAACGATTGAAACACAGTGCTTTTCTTGGTTGGTCTCCCCTGCCTCTTAATCAGGGTGTCCAGGGTTCGACCCCCTGCGGGAGTACAGCAGAAAAGCACTGAAAATCAGTGCTTTTCTTTTTTATTCTGCAAAAACTTTGCATTTGCAAAT
>JAFOXE010000099.1 GCA_017425765.1 Paraprevotella sp.
CATCCTCACGATAGAACGATGTTACCGAACCGTTGATACGATTACGCAGATATGCCGATGCTGTGGTTACATCCAGGCCTGAACGAGCCAGCTTCTCCATATCGAAATCGACATGGTACTCGGGGGTGTACTCATCACGCGAGATGGTAACCTCCGAACAGCCCTCCATCTTACGGAACATAGCAGCTACCTGCTCGGCAAGAGCATCCGAAGTATCAAAGTCGTAACCATAAATCTCAATATCTACAGCCGACTTACTAGCCATACCTGAACCACCACCCTCGGTTACTGTAAACTTACGGATAGCAGAGTACTCACCCAAAATCTTACGGATACCATCACCAATCTCCGTTAGAGACAAATCACGCTCTGTCTTCTTCACAAAACGAAGGTTCATAGAGATGATATGTGTACCGTTGGTCTGCAACGATGCGAAGATATTGTCGGTATCGGCCTGTCCCTCGCGAACACCAATATTGAGTACCTCGTTTGAATAGGTCTTCTGGATACGGTCGCTCAACTCCAGTGCCAACTCGCGTGTTATATCCTGACGCGTACCTGCAGGCAACTGAATCTCTACCGAGATAGAGCCACTATCCTGCACAGGGAAGAACTCCGACTTCAGTGCGGGAGCCAACACTCCAATAACACCAGCAAAGAGAGCTACCGAGCCGAGAATGATTGTCTTACGATGTCGCACGCACCACGCCAAGATGCCTCCATAGAAGTTGTTGAAACGCTCCATAACGGCATCAATCTTACCCTGGAACCAAGCCTTGGTGGGGTTCTGCTTCATCATCATCGAGCACAATACCGGAGTAAAGGTTATCGCGGCAATGGTAGAGATAGTAAGGGTAATGGTAACCATCCAACCCATAGAGTTGAAGAGGATACCCGCCATACCTGTTACCATAGTCAAGGGCAAGAACACGGCGATAGTGGTAAGTGTACCACCCATAACCGAGATACCCACCTCCTTGGTTGCGAAGATAGCTGCCTGCTTGGGCTTGGCACCGCGGTCGATATGAGAGGTGATATTCTCCAATACTACGATAGCATTATCCACGACCATACCGATGGCAATAGAGAGCGACGACATGGTGATAATGTTAAGCGTCTCACCCGTAGCGAAGATGTAAACGATAGCCGCCAACAATGAGATGGGGATAGTCAACACAACGACGATAGTAGCACGCCAACGGCCCAAGAAGAGGAACACCACGAGCATCACAAGCGCAAAGGTAGTGATGATGGTATCGCGCAGAGAGTGTACAGTCGAGATGATGTTATCCGAAGTATCCATAATAGTAAAGAGCTCCACATCGGCAGGAAGAGTACTCTTGATGCTCTCCAAATACTCCTTAACATTCTGAAAGCTGGAGAATAAACAGCACCACCGGCACATGGACCGAAGATACCTGAAATCTGTGGAATCACACCTGATGCCAAAATATTACGTTGGAAGATTTCTGAATAACCAGCGAGGGCATTGATACCTTCTTGAATACGTGCACCACCCGAGTCATTGATACCAATACATGGAGCACCCATCTTCATGGCTTGATCCATTACCTTACAAATCTTTAAAGACATGGTTTCTGATAATGAACCTGCAGCAACGGTAAAGTCTTGTGCGAAAACATATACTAAGCGACCGTCAATAGTACCACAACCGGTTACTACACCGTCACCGGGATAATGTTTCTTGTCCATACCGAAGTTTGTACAACGATGTTCAACGAACATATCCATTTCTTCAAAGCTACCTTCGTCCAACAACATAGCGATACGTTCGCGTGCAGTGAACTTTCCTTTTTCATGTTGCTTGGCAATGGCCTTTTCACCACCACCTAAACGTGCCGTTGCACGGCGTTCAATAAGCTCTTGTATTTTTTCAAGTTGATTGCTCATCTTCTTATTGATTTATAATTAGTAAATAAGGTTATTTATTAGGATTTTCACAAAGTTCAGTCAATACTCCGAGAGTTGATTTTGGGTGAAGAAATGCAATATTCAAACCTTCAGCACCTTTTCTTGGAGCTTTGTCTATAAGGCGGATACCTGTTCCTTCAGCTTCTGCTAAAGCGTTTGCTACACCATCTTCTACGGCAAAAGCCAAGTGGTGCATACCACCATTACCATTGTTCTTTTCAATGAATTTTGCAATAGTACTTTCTGGGCTTGTAGGTTCCAGAAGTTCAATCTTTACATCGCCTACTTTCAAAAAAGCAGTCTTAACCTTTTGGTCTTCTACAGTTTCAATGTTGTAGCATTTCAAACCCAATACATTTTCGTAATAGGGTAAGGCTTCTTCAATGCTTTTTACAGCAATACCTAAATGTTCGATGTGTGTAATTTTCATGATAATAATATTTAATAAAGTTTATAATCATTTTTTATTCAATTCGAATTCTAAAGTACAAAGAAAAACATTTTGAATGAAATAAAGAAATATTTCCTCATTTATCTTTTGCTTTTTTTTAAAAGGTAATGGACAATTGTTAGTGACAAAAGATATGAACGTTCTGGAATGGATGAAGGGAGGTTTGTATACTGATGTGAAGTTGCTATTTATAAAACCAGCATACTAATTTATTTAACCATTTCCAACGGAAACGG
>JAFOXE010000100.1 GCA_017425765.1 Paraprevotella sp.
GAGGTCGCTTGAAGAGTGAAGAGGAGTTTCGAAATATAGTGGTGCGTGCTGATGATAAAGGTAATGTGTTGCGATTAGGTGATGTGGCTAAGGTGGAATTAGGTGCGTTATCTTATGCATTTGAAAGTCAAATGGACGGACATCCTTCGTGTACATTCCTAGCATTCCAGGTGGCCGGAGCCAATGCAACCGAGGTGAACAATAAAATTACAAAACTGCTTGAGGATATTTCAAACGAGCTACCTGCAGGAATGGAATTTGTAACAATGATGAGTTCAAACGACTTCTTATATGCTTCAATACATGAGGTGGTTGAAACATTGATTGTGGCTATTTTGCTGGTAATCCTCGTGGTATACTTTTTCCTTCAAGACTTTAAGGCTACGTTGATTCCTTCTATCTCCATTATCGTTTCGTTGGTGGGTACCTTTGCTTGTTTAACTGCAACAGGCTTTAGTATCAATATCTTAACCTTGTTTGCTCTGGTGCTTGCCATAGGAACTGTGGTGGACGATGCCATTGTGGTGGTGGAGGCGGTACAAGCTAAGTTTGACGCGGGATATACCTCGCCCTATAAGGCCACAAAAGATGCTCTTTCGGATGTAACAATGGCTATTATCTCATGTACCTTCGTGTTCATGGCTGTGTTTATTCCCGTTACGTTTATGGGTGGAACAAGTGGTGTATTTTACACCCAATTCGGTGTTACCATGGCAACCTCTGTAGGCATTTCATGTATTTGTGCGTTGGTTCTTTGCCCGGCATTGTGCGCCATGATGATGCGTCCATCAGATGGTCAAAAGAGTGCCAAGAGTATCAACGGACGTGTACGTGCGGCTTATAATGCATCGTATAATGCTTTACTTGAGAAATATAAAAAAGGAGTGATGTTTGTGATACACCACCCTTCCATTTCATGGGTAATGTTGATTGTAGCCGGTGGATTGTTGGTATACTTTATAACCACAACGAAGACAGCATTGGTGCCACAAGAAGATCAAGGTGTGGCTATGATTAATGTAAGTGCATCGCCAGGTAGCGGATTAAAGGAGACCGGAAAAGTACTTGACGATGTTGAGGATATCCTAAAGAGAACTCCTGAGATAGAGCATTATCAACGTGTAACCGGCTATGGTTTCTTGGCAGGGCAAGGCTCGTCGTACGGAATGTTTATCCTGCGCTTGAAGGATTGGGATGAACGTGCAGAAAAGAGTATGTCGGCTGATTCGGTATTGGCTAGACTTAAAGGGGAATTCAGCAGAATTCCTAACGGACAAGTGTTTGCATTTCAACCGGGTATGATTCCGGGTTATGGTATGGGTAACTCTATTGAGCTACACATGCAGGACCGTACTGGTGGTGATATGGCAACCTTCTATGGTACTACAATGAAGTATTTAATGGCCTTGAATCAGCGACCAGAAATAGCAATGGCTTATACAAGCTATGCTATGAATTTTCCACAATACAGTGTGGAGGTGGACGCAGCGCAGTGTAAACGTGCCGGAATTTCACCGTCAACTGTATTAAGTGTATTAGGTAGCTATTGTGGCGGTTCCTATGTATCGAATATCAATGAATTTGGTAAGGTGTATCGTGTGATGATGCAAGCTTCGCCACAATATCGTTTAGACGACAACTCGCTGAATAATATGTATGTTCGAAATGGCAAAGGTATGGCACCGCTAAGTCAGTTCGTAAAACTAAAACGTGTTCTGGGTCCAGAAATAGCCACACGCTTTAATCTGTTTAGTTCTATCTCTGTGAATGTAAGTGTGTCCGATGGCTATTCTTCAGGAGAAGCAATGAAAGCTATTTCAGAAGTGGCCGACCAAATTTTACCACAAGGTTATGGCTATGAATATGGGGGTATATCAAGAGAGGAGTCACAAACCGGAGGTGGTAATACCTTATTTATATATGCAATTTGTATTTTACTTATCTATCTGATACTTTCTTGTTTGTACGAAAGTTTCTTGGTGCCTTGGGCGGTAATTTTATCTGTACCTTTCGGTTTGATGGGTAGCTTTTGGTTTGCAACAATATTCAATATGGAGAATAATATTTATTTACAAACCGGTGTAATTATGCTTATTGGTTTGTTGGCCAAGACTGCAATTTTGATTACCGAGTTTGCTCTGGAACGTCGCCGTAAAGGAATGGGTATCATTGAGTCAGCTTACGCTGCAGCGCAAGCTCGTCTACGTCCTATTTTGATGACGGTACTAACTTGTGTGATCGGTATGCTCCCATTGATGTTTGCGTCCGGTGCCGGTGCTAATGGAAATTCTTCACTGGGTACAACCGTGGTGGGTGGTATGTTGGTTGGAACAACGGCTCTTTTGTTTGTGGTCCCCGTGTTCTTTATCATCTTTGAATATCTGCAAGAGAAGATTCGTCCTGCAATGCATGAAGAAACTGACCAACAGTTCTTAGTGGAGCAACAACGTAGTGTTCATGAGAAAAACAATTATATAGAATCAAATAATGTAGAAAAATGAAAACAACACAAACCATCATAATATTAGTTGCAGCTGCTTTAGTAAGCAGTTGCAACCTCTACAAAAATTATGAACGTCCAGCAGATGTCAAAATAGAGAATCTTTATGGAGAAAATATACCTGGTGGCATGGCTAATGATTCTATTGGTTTGGGATGTATGGAATGGCGATCGCTGTTTACAGATCCGGTGCTACAGACATATATTGAAACCGGCTTGAAGCAAAACACTGATATGCAGGTGGCTCAATTACGTATTGAACAGTCGCGTGCAA
>JAFOXE010000101.1 GCA_017425765.1 Paraprevotella sp.
ACTTATATAGCGTGCGGCATGTGATGACAATTTGAGAATGGCAGGACCACTCATTCCCCAATGTGTAATGAGTAGCGGGGCTTGACATTTGAATTTTGTGCCCGGAATGCTTGCTATGGCATTCTCTACTACTGTTCCCATGAGCGAACGGATGTGGTCATACGGAAGGTTGAAAGTAAAGAGTGAGGGGAGCGGATGCTCGATTTTATGCCCTAATCGTTCTAAATAACGAAGTCCGTCTATTCGTGGTGAACCACCCGTGGTAATGGCTACTTTGTCGAAGAGTGGGAGTTGTGCAGTGGGCTCCTTACACATAATTCTGTACATTGGCTGCTCGTTAGAATCTTTTGTTGGCACAATATCAAGAACGGTGTGATGATATCGGATAATGATTCCCAATTGTTGCGATAGTCTTAAAAAGCAACGTACAATGGATTGTGCATCTTGTGATTGTGGGAACACACATTGATCTTCTTGTGTAGTAAGAGGCACACCGTGTGCTTCGAACCATTCGTAGGCTTGCTCGTGATTAAAGATCTTAAAGAGTCTTTTTAGGAGTTTGTATCCGCGCGGATACACGTATTTCAGGTCGGTGACTTCGGCAAATGAATTAGTTACGTTGCAACGTCCACCACCGGAAATTCCAACTTTAGTGAGCACCTTTGAACTACGTTCAAGGATGATAACTTCGGCATCAGGACATATATACTTTATTTGGATGGCCATGAAGAAACCTGCTGCTCCACCACCTACAATCGCAACTCTCATTCCATTATATCTTACTTGTGGGACAAAGATATATAAAAAACTTAGTTCAACAAATGTAATTGAGGGATAGTTAAAAAACACACCGTGGTGTTGATTCATCAAGATGTACAGCTCGTTTTATCTACACCATGGTGTAGATGGGTGTTACATGAGCATGTCTTTTTGGATAGATGAAGAGGTTATAAAAGAACAATCCTCATACATTTACAAGTGCATGAGGATTGTTCTTGAGATGAGGTACCCAGCAGATTCGAACTGCTGTACACGGTTTTGCAGACCGCTACCTAGCCACTCGGTCAGGGTACCAACGTGTGTAAATACAAAAACGGTTAGTGAGGTACCCAGCAGATTCGAACTGCTGTACACGGTTTTGCAGACCGCTACCTAGCCACTCGGTCAGGGTACCATTGTTTTTGCGTGTGCAAAGGTATGTTGTTTTTTTTATATAACCAATAGTTTTTGTTCTTTTCTTTGTAAAAAAATGGACAACTAGTGAAATGCTTCTCTGAAAGTGTTTATCTTTGTGCAATGATGAGAAAGAGTGAATTCTTGCTACGTATCTCTGCATATATCGAGCAGAAAGAATTGATGAAACCCACCGACTTGGTTCTTGTAGCCTTGAGTGGTGGGGTAGACTCTGTGGGTTTATTGCTGATTTTGAAAGCATTGGGTTACCATACAGAGGCTGCACATTGTAATTTCAAATTGAGAGGTGAGGAATCGGAACGTGATGAGTATTTTGTTCGTGATTTGTGTAATCGTATGCAAATACCTCTTCATGTAACGCATTTTAGTACTCTTCAATATGCCAAAGAAAGGAAAATTAGTGTGGAAATGGCCGCTCGTGATTTACGTTATGAGTATTTCAAAGAGATACTTGATAAACGTGGGGCAAAGTGTGTGGCAGTGGCTCATCATGCTGATGATAATGTGGAAACCATGATGCTGAATCTGGTACGTGGCACAGGTATTTCGGGGCTTACGGGTATGCCGGAAAGAAATGGTGATGTGGTGCGCCCATTGCTTTGTGTGCGTCGCAAAGAGATAGAAGACTTTGTGTCGCAATGTGGAGAGAGTTTTGTTACGGACAGTACCAATCAACAGGATGATGTGTTGCGCAATAAAATTCGTTTGAACATTTTGCCTATGCTTAGAACATTAAATCCGTCTGTTGATGTGACTTTGCAGGATACGATGTTGCGAATGAGTGAGGTGAGGGATATTTATAACTGCAAGATTAAGGAAGAACGAGTTAAGGTGTTGAATGGTAACACTATAGATGTTACACAGCTACTGCAATCGGTAGCACCTCGTACGGTTTTATACGAAATTCTTTCGGAGAAAGGTTTTAATAGGCGTCAAGTGTATGAGATTTTTGAGCAGATTGGCGGTAGATCCGGTGGCTTGTACGAAAGTGCGGGATGGAGGTTGCTCCGTAATCGAAGCACGTTGGAGTTGCAGAAAAAAGAGGATAAAGAGTTCGTTTGTTTGCCATTACCTTTATTGGGAGAACTTCGAGTTTTACCAACAGTATCGTTTCGCGTGAGCCTATTTCCTTATGAGGATGTAAAAGGAAGACTACGTGATAAGACGTGTGCATTCATTGATGCAGCAAAGATTGGTGG
Organism: Paraprevotella sp.; assembly: GCA_017425765.1. Classification (GTDB taxonomy): domain Bacteria; phylum Bacteroidota; class Bacteroidia; order Bacteroidales; family Bacteroidaceae; genus Paraprevotella. The sequence continues at coordinate 2,394 of JAFOXE010000101.1, forward strand.
TGAATTGACGGTGCGTTATGTGCAACCTGGTGATAAGTTTATGCCGTATGGTATGAAGAACAATAAACTTATCAGTGATTATTTAACGAATTTGAAAAAATCCTTGTATGAAAAAGAATCGGC
>JAFOXE010000102.1 GCA_017425765.1 Paraprevotella sp.
AAAGTTCCTATTGTGCTTATTTTTCTTAACTGCCTTAATCTTGTTGGCAAAAGAATTTTGTCTAATCAAAAAAATATGTCTACCTTTAACCGCCTAAATAGGAAAACACATTTTACGGTAATCTAAAAACACAATATAAATCAATACCAAGATGGAACAATCTATTCAAAAAATCACAGATGCCATTTACCTCGAGGGTAGAGATAAAGGACAGGCAGAAGCTGACCGTTTGATTGCAGAGGCTCGTCAACAGGCCGAGGCATTGGTGGCCGAGGCTCGCGCTAAGGCTGAGGAAATTGAGAAGGAAGCTCGCAAAGCAGCTGCCGAGTTGGAGGCAAACACCAAATCTGAATTAAAGATGTATGCCGCACAAGCCATAAATGCATTGAAGTCAGAAATTACTACAGTGGTGAACGGTAGCATTACATCAGAAGCCGTAGGTAAGCTTACTGCAGACAAGGACTTTTTGGGTAAGTTTATGGTGGAACTTGCCGGTAAATGGGCAGCTAACGAACCAATTGTAATCTCAACCGCCGATGCCGATGCATTGAAAACTTATTTTGCGGCTAATGCTAAGAATTTGCTCGACAAGGGTGTAACCATCAATAAGGTGCATGGCAAAGAAACCTTGTTCAGCATTGCTCCGGCTGATGGTGCTTATAAGGTTAATTTCGGTGCCGCAGAATTTGAAAACTACTTTAAGGAATTTTTGCGCCCACAGCTAATCGAAATGTTGTTCTAAAACAGCGTCAGGCATGAGTAATTATTATTGTTTGGTGACGGGACTTCCCGATGTCGCGCTCGACGATGCCAAACTGAGTTTTTCCGTAGCCGACTTCAAGGAAGAATGTATGCCGCAGCTCGTTAAAGAAGATGGCGAGTTGATGCAACTTTTTTATCTTCAATATGACAATCGGAATCTCTTGGCGTTGATGGCAAATGCCGAAACCGAGCAACTTGACGAACGTGGATGTTTGAGCCGTGAAAACTTGCTTGAAATCATTCAGGCGGTGCGCCAAGACGATGCAACTCCCCAAAATACGCCCGCTTACATGAAGGCTTATTTGCAGGCCGTATTTGCGGATGAAGAATTGCAAGTGGCTTTGCCCGAGGATGTTTTAGCGGCATATTATTATGAGTATGCCATGAAGTGTGGCAATGCTTTTTTTGCTCGTTGGTTTCAATTCAATTTGAATCTAAACAACATCCTTATTGCATTAACAGCTCGCCGATTCGGCTTCAATGCATCTTCTTATCTTGTGGGTAACAATGAGGTGGCCGAGGCTTTGCGCACATCCGGTGCACGCGATTTTGGTCTTTCCACCGAGTTGGCTTATTATGATGAATTAGCACGAATCAGCGAGATGACCGACCCCGTAGAGAAGGAAAAAAGGCTTGATTTGTTAAAATGGAATTGGTTGGAAGAGGAAACATTCTTCCATTACTTCTCTTTGGAGCGCTTGTTCGCTTTCTTGCTGAAACTCGATATCGTGGAGCGTTGGAGTGCAATCGACAAAGAAAAAGGTGGCGCCATATTCCGCAAACTCATTGATGATTTGAAAAATGAGGTGGTGGTGCCGGCCGAATATAAATTATAAGGAAATAAAAGAATAGATATGGCAACAAAAGGAACAGTAATCGGAGTAATCTCCAATATTGTGACGATTCAAGTGGATGGCCCTGTAGCACAAAACGAAATTTGCTACATCACCACCGGAGGAGATCGTCTGATGGCCGAGGTGATTAAAATCACAGGGCAAAATGCTTTTGTGCAGGTGTTCGAAAGCACTCGTGGCATGAAAGTAGGCGCTGAGGCCGAGTTTACAGGGCATATGCTTGAAGTGACCTTAGGTCCGGGTATGCTCTCAAAGAACTATGATGGTTTGCAGAACGACTTGGATAAGATGGACGGCGTGTTCTTGAAACGCGGTCAATATACTTATCCGTTGGACAAGGACAAAAAATGGCATTTCTGTCCGATAGTTAAGGTTGGCGACAAGGTAATCGCTTCAGCATGGCTTGGTGAAGTGGAGGAAAATCATCAACCCTTGAAAATAATGGCGCCTATCGCTATGGAAGGCACTGCCGTAGTGAAGTCAATTCAACCGGAGGGTGATTATCTGGCAGAGGACGTTGTAGTTGTGCTTACCACTGAAACTGGCGAAGACATTAACGTGACCATGGTGCAAAAATGGCCCGTTAAGATTGCAATGAATAACTACAAAGAGAAACCACGTCCATTTAAGTTGTTGGAAACCGGAGTGCGCACCATTGATACCATGAATCCTATTGTAGAGGGTGGCACGGGCTTCATACCCGGTCCTTTCGGTACGGGTAAAACCGTTTTGCAGCACGCCATTTCAAAGCAAGCCGAGGCCGATATCGTGATTATTGCAGCCTGCGGCGAACGTGCCAATGAGGTAGTGGAAATCTTTACTGAATTCCCGGAATTGGTGGACCCACATACCGGTCGCAAGTTGATGGAGCGTACCATTATTATTGCCAACACCTCGAACATGCCGGTGGCTGCTCGTGAGGCATCTGTATACACCGCTATGACCATTGCCGAGTTCTATCGTTCTATGGGATTACGCGTGTTGTTGATGGCCGACTCAACTTCACGTTGGGCACAGGCACTCCGTGAGATGTCGAACCGTATGGAAGAACTTCCCGGTCCTGACGCTTTCCCTATGGATATTTCGGTAATCATCTCCAACTTCTACGGTCGTGCCGGTTATGTTTATCTAAACAATGGAGAAGTGGGTTCTATTACTTTCATCGGTACGGTGTCTCCGGCCGGTGGTAACTTGAAAGAACCGGTTACGGAGAATACCAAGAAGGTGGCCCGCTGTTTCTATGCATTGGAACAAGATCGTGCCGACAAGAAACGCTATCCGGCGGTGAATCCTATTGATTCCTATTCAAAATATATTGAATATCCTGAGTTTGAGGAGTACATTTCGAAACGTATCGGTGCCGATTGGACAGCGAAAATCAACGATCTGAAAACTCGTTTGTTGAGAGGTAAGGAGATTGCCGAGCAGATTAACATCTTAGGTGACGACGGTGTGCCTGTAGATTACCATGTGAGATTTTGGAAATCGGAAGTAATAGACTTCGTAATCTTGCAGCAAGATGCATTCGACGACATCGACGCTGTAACTCCGTTGGAACGACAAGAAGACATCGTGAACCTTGTGGTGGAAATCTGCCAGACCAAGTTCGCATTTGAAGGTTTCCTTGATGTAATGACTTATTTCAAGCGTCTGATCAACCTTTGCAAGCAGATGAACTACGCCGAATATCAAAGCGAGAAGTTCGAAGGATATAAACAACAAATTCGTGAAATGCTCGACAGCGCGAAAGTTAAATAAGGAGGCAAAACGATTATGACTACAAAAGCATTCCAAAAGATATACACCAAAATTAGCCAGATTACTAAGGCTAC
>JAFOXE010000103.1 GCA_017425765.1 Paraprevotella sp.
AGGTTCATGAATATAAAAGGATGTAGAGGGCTTAAATAGTGCTCTATATCCTTGTGTATACGTGCGAACGAACATCCTTTCGTGTACATTTGTCGGTGTGGCTCAAATCACATGCTCGTCTGGGATGCATTTAGGCGTACGTGTATGGGCCTTCTACATGCTCATGTAGTGCCCTGCTACACGCTCATCTGGTGCCTTGCTACACGAGCGTGTAGTGAGCACGATAAAAGGGGCATGTGAGAAGGAGATGAAAAAAAATCCTCGGGGTGTGAGCCACACCCCGAGGACAAGGATTAGCATGTAAATGCTATAACGTTTTAGTAATTGGGAAGTCTAAAGTACCAATTGCTTGGGTTCATTAGGCGTGCGTGCAAAGCTGCATCAATTTCTCCGCTGCGCTTAGCCACGCGATCGGCCAAGAAAGCCGGGTCGTTGCGACGATGTGCCACACGTGACAAATCGAAGAAACGGTTACCTTCGAAGCATGTTTCTAGGGCAAGTTCATCAATGATGAGGTTCTCAACAGCTTCGATTACCTCATCTTGTTGAGCCATATCGTATACATCGGTTACGTTTGGATTAGCAGCTTTAACCATGTCTTCGTAGTTGTATACACTGTTGCGTTCGTCGTACTTCAACTTACCACAACCACGAGAGTGGATGCCGGCAGCTACCGACTTGAGCACCGAGTTGTAGATTGTGCTTGAAGACGAATTTGAAGCGGCAGTACGCTTGTACATCACGATGTTTTGAGAGATAGGTGTAAATGAATATTTTGCATAGTTCATATACGGAGCCAAGGCTGCAGCTTTGGTTTCTTCCATGCTGATGTGGTGACAAACTACGGTATTGGCAGGATGTTGACGGTTAGTGGCTGTTTCTATCACAGGGATAGAGTCGAGTTCCAAACCGGCAGCTACCAAGTCTTCGCGTGGAACAATAATTGTGTCCTTATCGCCCAACTCAAAGTATTGGTATTCGGCATACTCAAAGTCTTTTATATCATCAGCAAACCAACCTTGTGCGTTGCAGATTCCGTCCTTCAAGATGGCAAATGCATAGCCTGGGAAACCGGCGCGGTTCAAGGCCTCTGCATAGCGCAACCATACGGTGCTGCGACGATAGATAACAGGGTAGGCGGTAGAGAAAGCACCACCGGGATTCTGCTTCATGATGAACTTTCCTTGTTGTCCATCTTTGCCAGCTTTGTCTTGTACCCAATATTGACGGGCATCACCGGCTTTCTCTTCTACAATAGGAGTCAACTCGTTGAGGTCCTTCGCTTCACCAATGTATCGTTCAAACTTTTGTGCTTTGTTCAAGTTTTCCCACAACTTTGAGGCGGTAAGTTCCTTCTCGTAGTTCACGGTCAAATAGATGTTTGCCGAGTTAGCGGTATCGGCCACTTGAATACTCGGGGTGAAACCGAACAAGGTGTTTACACCACGGAGAACGTTTCCGGTCAACTTATTCTTGTTGCTGGGGATAACAGAAATGGTTTCTGAAATAGAGTTGGCCCGGCTGGTGGATGCAAAGATGTTTTGACCGTTGTACTCATATCTGTACTCGTCAGTGTTGCCCATACGGATGTTTTCATAATAGTCACCTCCGTAAATCATGGCCTCCTCCTCGTCGATGTATTCGTAGTAGTGTTGAGCAGCCTTTACAAAGTCAGATTGGCTAGCGCCACGATACAAATAAAGGTCGGCCAAAATCAAGTTCACCGGAATCATGCACTTAGTGCTGTAGATAACCTTGTCGGGGCTACCATACCAACCGTAGTCAGGAGTAGGAACATCTTTCACTTTCTCCAACTTCGGACCAAGTAGGTCAGGAAGGTTGTGGCGGTTTGCCTTTGCACTTGATGGATTGTTCAAGAATGCATCCATGGCTTCGGTGGTAAGCAGAGGAGTGGTGTAGAAAGGTACTTCACCATACACTTGCACCAACTGCAAGTAAACCCATGCACGAACGGCTTCAACCAAAGCGTACTCCTTAAGCATATACTTTTGGTTAGTACCTGTGGTCTTGAAGGTGTCGGCATAAGCCAAGTAACTGTTACAACTGTTGATTACGTGGTAGTAGTCGCGAGCCTTAAGATAACGGCATGAACCATCGTATGCCTTCGAGTGGTCGAAGTCGCAGATGCTGTGGATTGAGTCGCTCACATATTGCGTTCCATTCACCATGTCGCCACGGCATTCGCCCAAAATTACGTAGCGCTCAGCCACGTTTTGCAAAGATTTCACAATACCCCAGTATGTGTAAAGAGTATCTTGGGCCGGAGTATCCTGATGACGTTCCAAATCGGCCGTCAGCATATCTTCGCATGAGCTTGTGAACATTCCCAAGCCCAATGCGATGAATAATATACTAATAATTGATTTTCTTTTCATGTCAGTACTTTTTTATAAGTTGATGGAAACACCAAAGTTAAAGCTTCTACCCAATGAGAGCAAACCATTGTCAATTCCGCGATAAAGCACGTTGTTGCTGCATGATGTCTCAGGATCTGTGCCCAAATACTTGGTCAAGGTGAATACGTCGTTGGCTTCACCCCATACCTTCAAACCTTGCAACCAAGTGGTGTGGATAGGGAAGTCGTAAGTAAGACGTACGTTCTTTAGCTTCAAGTATGAACCGTCTTCAATCCAACGGTCAGAGAAACGTTCGTTGTTGCGCCAATCTTCGCTATCGGTGTAGCAGGCACGTGGCATAGAAGTTTGTTGGCCTTCGTAAGTCCAACGGTTAACCATGGCTGTGGTTTGGTTGTATGTGGTGTTTCCACTTTCAAGAACGGAACGTTGATAGTTGTAAACGTCGTTACCCAAAGAATACTTGAAGTTTACATCCAAACGAAAACGCTTGTAGTTTACTGAACTGAAGATGTTACCATAGATGTCCGGATTAGGATTGCCAAGAACAATCTTGTCGGCTTCGTCGATTACACCGTCGCCGTTTTGGTCCACAAAGTGTACGTCGCCGGCTTGGAAGTTGCGATAGGGGTCTTCCTTAATTCCGGTAGGATACTTCAAATAGTCGCCGTTGTTGCAACGTGCATCAGCATCGCTGGCAAATACACCGGCGGTGGCATAACCATAGAATGAACCGGCAGCTTCGCCTACGGCAGTCAAAATATTCTTCTCGCCATATACATTGGTTGTATAACCATTGATTACATTGGTTACATTGCCATATCTGTCTGTCAAGGTCATTACATCTGTGCTCGGGAGTTTGGTGATCTCGTTGGTATAGTGACCTACGCTAGCGCCCAACTGCCACTTCCAATCTTTCTTATTCAAAAGGATTGCGTTCACGCGAGCTTCGAATCCGCGATTTTCCAAAGCACCTTCGTTGGTCCAATACTTACCCATACCGGATACGTAAGGAATGTCCTTAAGAGTCAAAAGGTTGTCGGTCTTGCTTATAAAGAAGTCGATACCGGCATTGATTCGGTTGTCAAAACCACTTGCTTCAAGACCAATGTTGTAGCGGGTAGTGGTTTCCCATTGAATAGAACTGTTTTCGATGTTCTTCAATACCAAACCTGAAGTATTAGAAGACATGAATTGTGACTCCCAATAGGTACGAGTGGCGTAGTTATCGATGTTGTCGTTACCGCTTTGGTCTACACCGGCTGTCATCTTCAAATATTGAAGGGCACGACCGGTTTTGAACCAAGGCTCTGACGAGATTAACCAACCTAATTGCAATGATGGGAATACGCCCCAACTTACACCGCCCATTTGGAAACCATCCTTGGATTCTTTACCGAAACGTGAAGAAGATTGAGCAGAAGCACTTACTTGTGCAAAGTACTTGTTCTGATAGTTGTAGTCTGCATTCAAATAATAGGTCATGTCAATCCAGTTGTCCTTAACACCATCATAGTTTACATATTTCATGTTCTTGTTGATGTTAGGCAACTTGTCGTTCTCGTTGTTGTAACCACGCATAAAGGTGTAGCTGTATGAGTAGTTGTTGTATCTCCAACCTCCGAATACGTCGATGGTGTGGGCACCGTAGTTGTTGGCCCATTCCAAACGCAAGTCATTGTTGATGGTGGTTTCCTTAGTAAATTGTGATTTAAGTACACTGGTAATGGTACCCATGTCGGTCAAAGTGTACTCGGTAGCACCGTTGATTGGAAGGAAATACTTTTCATTGTTGCGGTTCAACACGTAGTTGAAACGGTTTGACAAGCTTAATTGCTTGGTGATTTGCCATTTCGGAGCTACGTTGATGCTGATTTGAGTCAACTCAGCATAGTTCTTGTTGTTGCCTTCGCCGTTTTCCAAAATCCAATATGGATTGCGCAAAGCCTCATTTATATCCAAATATTTGGGGAATGCAAAGGGGTTGGTAATCCATTGAGTAGTAGTGGTAGATGCATACTTACCTGCATATTCAGAAGACAAACTCAACTTGTTGGTATACTCGTTGATATAGTATGCGTAGGGGCTCAAGAACGGAGCTTGGGTCAAACCAAGTACGTTGGTAGAACCAATGTTTTGCATGTCGTAGTTCTCAGACCAACCATTGTCAAGTATGTTGTAGGTGGTTTGATTGTAGGCGATGTCGATGGAGGTATTCAAGTTCTTGAACACTTCGATGTCGGTGTTGAAACGTAGGTTCAAACGGTCGAAGTCGGTGCCTTTACCGGTTGACTCAGAAGCTGTGTAACCCAAAGAAAGCGAGTACATACCTACGTCGTCACCACCCTCTACGTTGATTTTGTAGTTTTGAGTGAAAGCTGTTTGGTACATATCCTTCTGCCAATCGGTGTTGTTGTGGAACAACGGATAGAAGAAGTCATCCGGGTTGTTGTTCAAGAAAGGAATAGGTTGCATAGTACCATAGCTATTATTCTTTCTCACCTTGTTCATGGTGCTGACAAGGTCGCCCAAATAATGGCTATATGAGTTTCCGTCCATTACATCCAATGTTTTGGGAGCAAGTTCCACACCGCCATATACGCGAACGTTAATCTTGGTGGCCATGCTCTTACCGCGCTTGGTGTTGATGATAACCACACCGTTGGCACCTTTGGCACCGTAAAGAGCGGTTCCGTTCTTCAAAACTTTGATGCTTTCAACGTTTTCGGGATCCAAACCGGCCAAGATGTTGTTGAAATATCCTTCGTGAAGGCTGGTGCGATCGAACTGAAGGTCTACAATGTTGCCATCGATAACATACAAAGGTTGAGCGTTGGCATTGATTGAATTCACACCACGAATGCTCATGTAGGCACCTTGGCCGGGAAGGCCGGAACGGTTGGTGCTGTGAATGTCGGCTGCCAACTTGTTTTGAATATCGGTTTCAACGGTGATGGAACTGGTTTGGTCCAAAGTAACTTCACTACTTGCAGTCAATTTGGTTCCATCGAAATAGAATTTTTCGAAGGCTGCAGAGTACAACTGACCATTTTGGTTTTCATCACCCTTGATGGCGATGTGAATGGGGTTGTATTCGGGAGCATCTACATAGAGCGAGAAAACGAAGGTGGGAACTTCTAACGTATAGGTTCCATCTTCTTCGGTCAACGTAGAATATTTCTTTTGATTCAAGGCCTGAATACGCACACCGCCCATAGGAAGACCTGTGGCCGCATCCGTAATAGTACCTTTTACAGTTCTCATTGTATATGAGGGCACTTCCTTGGCTTTGCGAATACGTGTGGTGGTTTCCACATTTTCCTCGGCCGCATTTTCTTCTTGTGCATAGGTGCTTACTGCCATACCCGAAAGGAAAAGGCAGCAAAGACCGGCACGAAGTACCGTTTGTATGAATGTTTCGTTAATTCTTTTTTTCATATCTTTCTAAATTAAAAGGTCAACGGATTAGTCTTCCTTGCTGATAAACAAGATTTGGTCAATACAAAGGTTGTGTGTATAACCTTGTTTGCTTACGTTGTTACTTGTGGCTCGATCACGTATTTGGATTGTAGGATAACTATTGCTTATGTTCTTGTAGGAAACAGGGAATTCAAAATCAGAGAATACCGGGATTGTGTCTACCTTTAATCCATTATATTCACAGGTCTTTGAGTTTTTGCTAATCTCGTTAGGTCTACCCGTTTTAGCTGAGATGGTTCCGTCGTTGTAGGTAATGGTAGCTTGGAACTTGTTTTGCTTAGCCATAAGAAAAGCTTCTTCGTCCAAATCCTTGAAATTATAGTAATAGGGAACCATTACTACATACACATCGTATTTACCACTCATGATTTGAGTTTGGTTACCTACATTTCCTTGGATTTTGAATTGGGCACTAGGTTGACCACTTTCACTGACGCTTTGCAACATCATGTATTGGTCGTTCTTAACTTTTCCGGTTTCGGAAATCCACTCGTATGAAAGGTTATCGAAGCTCATGGTAGCAACGTTGGTTGCACCTTCCAACTTCATGGTTTGGAACAAACTATAGTATTGGCAATCAATTTCTACATTGGGTTTGTAGAACGCTTGAGGAACATTCCAATTATCTACTACATAGGCCAAACCATTACTTAACGATACAGGAGCTTTACCATCGAACAACTCTGTTTGATTCCATTCGGTTGTAGTAAAGAAGGTGTCAAGTCGGGTTGTTAGTAAGTATTCCAAACCACCCTTTTGGCTGTCGAATGTTTCCTTGGTGAGTTCAAATTGGAGCAACCTCCGAATGCTTGTGGACTGATGATCTCAACGCTATCCGGCAATTCGATGGTTTGAACCTTTTTATTGCGGAATTGCCAATTTTGTCCGAACGCATCTTCGGCGATCTCAGTAATACCATCCGGCACTTTCACCGTTTCTTCATTCAAATAACTGTTCACCAACACGCCATCCTTCACGACCATATCCTGCACACCGTATGTATTCACAATGAGGAATATTCCGACCACAACTGCAGCCAACCACACAAGGCATGCCGCTTGAACTGTACTTCTTTTTCAACGGTACGGCTTGGGTAATGTATGAACACCTGCAATCGGAGATTTTCGAATATGTACTTGCGACACTCCCCGAATTTGGGTTAAAGACATTCCAAAGCCCAACAGGAGGCGATTTAATGGCTCTCAAAGCATAATAACGACACGGTAAAAACAGA
>JAFOXE010000104.1 GCA_017425765.1 Paraprevotella sp.
ATAGTACAATGAACTTGAAAAAACTCATAGAAAATATTGCCGATAGATTAAGTATTAGAGTTAATGTAGAAATAATCGAAAAATAAAATACTCTATATTTTCGTTTTTTCGCAATACAATCATCTTATTCTCATGCCCTTATTTTCAGGGCAAAATGAGCATAAGAACATGCCCTAAAAACACACCCCAAATGTGGTTAAAAAGACACCGTGGTGTAATGGCCACTTACACCGCGGTGTAGTTGCAACAAGGTGTACGCCTTGATGCAACGAGACGTACGTGTTTTTTTAAGCACCACATGGCGTACGTGTAAGGGCAAGAAGGTGTGCGTGTGATGAGGATTAGTTGCCGTCCGGCTTTTGAAGGTCGACAAACGGACTTTCCACCCACTGGAATTGTTCGGGAGGAGTTGGTGATTGCGGATTATAATGTGGAACATCCGGACGAAGAAACTCAACCAAAGATAATTGCTGACGACGAATCTCCTCCACAATACATTGGGTTATCTGATAGGCACCATATGGATTAAAGTGCGTATTGTCGGCCAATGGTTTCGTTTGTCCCGGATAGGTAAGGGCAGGGTAGTGTACAAAAGCATTTTTACTCCCCTCAGGTCCCATAGATTCAAACAAAGATCGTGTTATCTTGTGTAGGTCAATTAAAATTACTTGCTCACGCTCGGCCAGCCAGCGTATTGCGTCGGGATAGTCTGCATGCGTATTCATTATGCGATTTCCCTTAAAGCTTCTACGTTGAGTAGGGGTGACCAATATTGGTATAGCACCACGTTGGCGTACCTCGTCTATATAGGTCTTCAAACACGTAGCAAATGAGTAGAATGCCCCCACACCAGGGCCCTTCAGTTTTTGGTCGTTATGTCCAAATTCCATTAATAAGAAGTCGCCCGCCTTCAAAGTAGATAATATTTTCTTCAGACGTCCCTCGACCACAAACGAGGTTGCCGATTCACCACTCTCTGCATAATTGGCCACGCACACATTATCATTAAAAAATCGTGTAATCATCTGCCCCCAACTCGCCCAAGGCTCTTCATCTTGATCAACAACCGTAGAATTTCCGCAGAGATATATAGTAGGAACATGGTACACTGGCTCAATTTGTATGGACGCACATTGAGGGTTTGTTCCATTGATTTCCAACGTAAGTTTTTCATCCCAATTCAATTTGTTCTTCTCACGCGGTTTGATACGTACCGATTCCTTTTCGTTGATCCATGGACTGCGTTTGTTTATTACAAAAGCAAACTGCTTAAATTCACCCTCTCGTGTATGTACATTTTCAAGCATCAAACGCCGTGACTCTGCCCGCACGGTTGTGTTACCTTCCGTCTTGCAACTACCCAACGTAACTACAATGCGATAGTTACCATCCGGCAACTTTACAGAGAAGTAATACGGCATCGTTTTGCCTTTAATGGGCGAGTGTAGTAGGTCGTAACCAAATATTGTTTCCTTACTATATCTCGTTTGAGGAGTAATGATCTTAGCTTGTGGTATACGTACGTCTTTTATCTGGTCTTCTTGCATGCACCATGTAGGTGTAAAATGCTTATCGTCAGAAAGATTAAACAAGAACATTAAACTATCACATTTAGCTATGATTGTTATGTTCTGAAACAAATATAAAGCAAAAAATAAGAATACTTTCTTCATGTTTATTGTATAGGTTATTGTTCAGATAAACCGGATGTGATTGACATCTGAGTTCATCGAAGATTATTATGGTTGTTAGTTTCTATTATAACACATGGCATCTTCACATCGCACATATCATCTCTGCACATAAACAAATATACGGACTAAGTATAAAATAGTGTACAAAAAACAAACTTTTTATTTTTGTGTACTGAAAAAAGGACTATCTTTGCAATCGATTTAAGGCACATATGCCGACATGGCTCAGTTGGTAGAGCATTTCATTCGTAATGAAAGGGTCCGGGGTTCGAGTCCCCGTGTCGGCTCATATTGCTTTTGGGGTTTTGAACAATTACATGTTCAAAACCCTTTTGTTTTATCTTTATGAATTTATTTTCATAAGACTTATAAATATAGAACAGATGCTCTTGAAAACATTGTATAAATTTCATATTTTTGCATTAAACTCAAGATATTGTAATGTGTCATAAATAAATGCAGCAAAAGTTGGAATAAGAAATAAAATCAAAAAATACAACCTGTTATGAAAAGAAAAACTAAATGGTCGCTGATAGCCATCATCGTGTTATTGATTGCAGCATGGGGCGTCTATTGGAAAGCTCCCAAGAGCAACAATGAACTAAATGCTGTTGAAAAGACAAAAAAATCCGAACCAAAAGTCACCAAAAAGAAGGTACTCAACGTAAATGCTGTAGTTCTAAAGAAAGGTCGATTAACGGAAGAAATTATGGTTACCGGCTTACTGAAACCGGACGAAGAAGTGAATTTGTCGTTTGAAACTTCAGGACAGGTTGTAGAAATCTACTTTACGGAAGGAACACAAGTCCGAAAAGGAGAATTGTTAGCGAAGGTTAACGATAAACAGTTGCAAGCCCAATTAAAGCGACTTACCGCTCAATTAAAATTGGCCGAAGACCGTGTTTATCGACAAAGTGCATTGTTGCAACGCGATGCTGTGAGTAAAGAAGCATACGAACAGGTAAAAACCGCGTTAGCTACATTGAAAGCCGATATTGACATCGTGAAGGCACAAATAGAATTAACCGAACTTCGTGCTCCTTTTGACGGCGTAATCGGTTTGCGACAAATAAGTATCGGTGCATATGCCACACCTTCGACCATTGTGAGCAAGCTCACCAAAATTATTCCGCTGAAGGTGGAATTTGCAGTTCCTGAACGATATGCTGCACAAATCAATTCAGGAACATTACTGAATTTCAGCATTGACGGTATGCAAAAAGAATATAGCGCCAAGGTGTATGCCAAGGAGTCGGCAATCGACACAGAAACACACACTTTGATGGTACGTGCATTGTATTCAAATGCAGGCGGACGTTTGACACCGGGTAGATATGCTAGCATTAAGATTATGAAGGAGGAAGTAGAGGATGCACTTGCCATTCCGGCCGAAGCAATAGTACCGGAAATGGGTAAGGATAAGGTGTTCCTATATAAATCTGGTTTAGCCACACCAATAGAGATATCTACTGGAATTCGCACAGAAAAGATGGTGCAAGTGGTAAGTGGATTGCATGAGGGCGACACCTTAATTACATCAGGTACCCTACAGCTGAGAACCGATTTGCCGGTAACTCTAGACCAAATCAACTAATCCTCAAGACGTGTTTGCATTATGAATATATCTGAATTAAGCATACGCCGCCCGGTAATGGCCACCGTGCTCACCCTTATTATTTTGTTATTGGGTGGTATCGGTTATTTGTACCTGGGCGTTCGAGAATATCCGTCTGTGGATAATCCTATTATTTCGGTTACGTGTTCGTATGCCGGAGCCAACGCCGACGTAATAGAGAATCAAATTACCGAGCCCTTGGAGCAGAACATCAATGGTATTCCGGGTATACGTTCCCTTTCCAGTGTAAGCCAACAAGGACAATGTCGCATCACAGTGGAATTTGAGCTATCCGTAGATTTGGAAACCGCTGCTAACGACGTGCGTGATAAGGTGTCAAGAGCACAACGTTACTTACCACGCGATTGCGACCCTCCAACAGTATCGAAGGCCGATGCTGATGCTACACCAATTTTAATGGTTGCTTTGCAGAGCGAAAAGCGTTCGTTACTTGAACTTAGTGAAATCGCAGACTTGACCGTAAAAGAACAACTACAAACTATTGCCGACGTAAGTAGTGTAACCATCTGGGGAGAAAAGAAATACTCAATGCGTTTGTGGCTCGACCCCATTAAAATGGCAGGATACGGTATTACCCCTATGGATGTTAAGAACGCCGTGGATAAAGAAAATGTAGAACTTCCTTCCGGTAGCATCGAGGGTAATACTATCGAGTTGTCTATACGAACAATGGGATTGATGCATACTGCTAAGATGTTTAACGACCTTATCATCAAAAGCGACAACAACCAGATTGTACGTTTTAGTGATATTGGTAGAGCAGAGTTGGGTGCGGCTGACATCAAGAGTTATATGAAAATGAATGGTGTTCCAATGGTGGGCATTGTGGTAATTCCACAGCCGGGAGCAAACCATATCGACATCGCTGATGCTGTGTACAAACGTATGGAACAAATGCAGAAAGACCTTCCAGAAGATGTTCACTATTCTTATGGTTTTGACAACACCAAGTTCATCCGTGCATCAATAAACGAGGTTAAAAGTACTGTTTACGAGGCCTTCATTCTAGTTATCATAATTATTTTCTTATTCCTACGAGATTGGCGTGTAACACTTGTTCCTTGCATCGTGATTCCGGTTTCACTTATCGGTGCTTTCTTTGTAATGTATCTAGCCGGTTACTCCATAAACGTTCTTACCATGCTGGCGGTGGTGCTGGCGGTGGGACTTGTGGTGGACGACGCCATCGTAATGACAGAGAACATTTACATACGTATTGAACGAGGAATGCGACCGAAGGAGGCCGGAATAGAGGGAGCAAAGGAAATATTCTTTGCTGTTATCTCAACTACAGTTACTTTGGTGGCGGTATTCTTCCCAATTGTTTTCATGGAGGGCACCACAGGACGACTATTCCGTGAGTTTAGCATGGTAATCTCGGGTTCTGTGATTATTTCGTCCTTCGCAGCTCTTACCTTTACGCCTATGTTAGCCACAAAGTTGCTCGTCCGTCAAAAGAAGAAAAATGCATTTTATCGAAAGACCGAGCCATTCTTTGAGGGTATGAACCGATTGTATAGTCGTTCGTTGGCCGTGGTTCTTCGTCATAGAGTATGGACGATTCCTTTTGTAGTGGTGATGTTGGCTGCCATTATTTATTTATGGCAAATAATTCCTGCCGAGATGGCTCCGCTGGAAGACCGTTCTCAAATAACTATCAACACCCGAGGAGCAGAAGGTGTTACCTATGAATATATTCGTGATTATACAGAGGACATCAATCAACTTGTAGATTCAATAGTGCCTGATGCAGAGGCCGTAACGGCACGAGTATCAAGCGGTAGTGGAAATATCCGTATTACGTTGAAGGACATGAAAGAACGTGATTATACACAGATGAATGTGGCCGAGAAATTGACACGCGCTGTAAGTTCAAAGACACAAGCACGCTCCTTCGTACAGCAACAAAGTTCGTTC
This sequence comes from Paraprevotella sp., assembly GCA_017425765.1. GTDB lineage: Bacteria > Bacteroidota > Bacteroidia > Bacteroidales > Bacteroidaceae > Paraprevotella. The sequence continues at coordinate 5,248 of JAFOXE010000104.1, forward strand.
GGTGGTCGCAGGGGTAGCATGCCGGTACAATATGTATTACAAGCTACAAACATCGAAAAACTGCAGGAAGTATTACCTGTCTTTATGGCACGTGTATACGAAAATCCGACATTCAGAATGGCCGACGTAGACCTAAAGTTCAGTAAGCCTGAAGCTCGAATCAACATCAATCGCGACAAGGCATCAGTGATGGGTGTAAGTACGCGCGACATTGCTCAGACGCTGCAATACGGATTGAGCGGTCAACGCATGGGTTATTTCTACATGAACGGAAAACAATATGAGATATTAGCTGAAATCAATCGTCAGCAACGCAACAAACCGGCCGACTTACGTGCAATTTATCTTCGTAGCAAGGTCGGTCACATGGTGCAAATTGACATTCTAATCAGTTTGGAAAACAGCGTGGCACCTCCGAAACTATACCGTTACAACCGTTTTGTTTCGGCTACTATTTCGTGTGGTTTGTCCGAGGGAAAGACAATTGGCCAAGGACTTGATGAAATGGATAAGATTGCCGCAGATGTTCTGGACGATACTTTCCGCACTTCACTTACCGGCGACTCAAAAGAATATCGTGAAAGCTCCGATAGCTTGATGTTTGCTTTTATCCTAGCCTTGGTGTTGATTTACTTGATTCTTGCCGCCCAATTCGAGAGTTTTAAAGACCCTTTCAT
>JAFOXE010000105.1 GCA_017425765.1 Paraprevotella sp.
ACGGTCGTTTCGTATACGGAAACAACCAGGACCTTGCAGAGGACGGATATTACCAGATATTCATTGACGACCGCGCACTTTTCCTATCCGCAGAGCATCATTATATTCCGCTAAACTAGCATCCATTCCTTCGACCTTTTTGAGCAGAAGATTATTTAGTCTTTTATACTCTTCACCGTAAGAAGCCCTAATTGAGCCACGTCCTGAATGACCAGACGGATTCCAATCTGATTCCCTAACCAATATATTGGTATTCCTTCGAATTACCTTTCTATTCCAAGTATATTCCAATTCTACAGGATATTTCTTATCCTTATCTGCATCCTTAGGCACTCGGAGTCTAAAACTTCCTAATGGATATGTTCTTTTAGGTCTGCCCATAGTCTTTGTTTTTATATATTCAGGAGGATAGTACAAAGATAGTGACTTTTAGACAAACAAACTACACCCTAAAAGGACATAAAAAGAAAGGTGACAAACAAATTAATGTTCATCACCTCTTTGATTATCAATTACTTAATATACTTCAAGGGATTAATATTCATCCTCGTTGAACAAGAAATCTTCCTTGGTAGGATAATCAGGCCAAACGTCTTCAATTGTTTCGTAAATCTCGCCCTCATCCTCTATTTCTTGTAGGTTTTCAATTACTTCCAATGGGCAACCTGAACGCACCGCATAGTCAATCAATTCTTCCTTTGTTGCAGGCCATGGTGCATCCTCAAGTTTAGATGCCAACTCTAATGTCCAATACATAATTTATAAACTTATCTTTTATGGGTTAATACCTCCGGCATGCCGGTTATTTCTAATAAAGTCGCAAAAGTAATATATTCTTCGTATAAATCAAGTATTTTGCCATACATTTTCGTCCACGCCTTGCATAAGATTTATTTTGCGCGACAAGATATACAAGTAATCGGAAAGCCTGTTGACATAAGAAAGAACGACATGTTCTACCGGTTCTACCTCGGCCAACGCATGAATTCTTCTCTCGGCCCGTCGGCACACCGTACGGCACACATGGCATTGAGCTGCAGCCGGACTTCCACCGGGCAACGTAAAAACACGACAAGATGGTAGGATAGCATCCGTTTCGTCAATACATTGTTCAATAAAAGCCACGTCTTCTTCGCATAAAGCACGAGCTAGTCGATTCGTTTCCGCCTCGGGATGCGTAGCCAGCATCGCACCCACCACAAACAATTTTTGCTGAATCTGCAACAAAACAGCGCGAATATCCTCGTCCATAAGTCCAGATACCAATAAGCCCAAATGAGCATTTAGCTCGTCAATAGTTCCATAGGCTTCCAATCGAACATGAGTTTTAGATACACGTTTGCCACCGATCAACGAAGTAGTTCCTGCGTCGCCTGTCCGAGTATAAACCATACTTTTTTTCATATCTTAAAGCTGTTAAAAGTTCACCACATAATGCTGGTTGTTGCGTTTGGGTTCATAAAAAGCTATTCCATAGTCGTACAAGTCAAAGGTAGCACCCACACGTTCGTCTTGTCGAATCACGTTCCATAATCGTGCTGCACACGAACAATTTCCTATTCCTTCTACCACCACAGCACTTCCTTCAGCAAGTCGCTCTCGTAGATTTTCATACACCTTCACTCCGTCTTCTTCTGCAGCAACAAACAGTAGCACGACCTTAGTCTCACCACTATTTTTTACCGAATCCATCGTTTTTTCCTCCGCATCTATAGATTGAGCCGACACACATCCAGATTGCAGATAATCCTTATCCAATTCGGAAACTTTCCACATCCATAATTCGTCCGGACTTACATAGTTTGCTACCCGAAACAGCAATCTACTGCACATCAGCGGTCGCAAACGCAACATCCGAACCCAAACATTATGCCATTTGTCCAAGTGACTGTAAGCATAATAAGTGCCTCCCTCATACACCACACCGGTGATAAAATTGAAAGCAAATGGTGAATGTACACCATAGCCCCGACGGTTCCTAAACCGTCGCAACCAAATCCACGGTGTGCACAAAAACCTATGTCCCATTTTTTTCATATAAACAAAGATACGTTTTTTTGCAGAGGTGAGCAAGGCAGGACGCAATAAAGGTTTTGTCAATATCTCTTTCTCACCTTAAAAAGTCATACATTATGTATTTTGCTGCTTTTCAAATCAAAAAATGAGTTCTTTTGGTTATATTTGCAAATCGACTATACCTTATTATATATATGAAAGTATTAAATCATTCTATCCACGAACTCACTTTATTCCTACTCATATTCTGTTTCGGGTGCGGCAATCGCCAAGCGGCCCAACAAAGCGCAGAACAACCCGACATATTCCCCGACTATCGCGAAGTTACCATACCACCCAACATTGCCCCACTGAACTTTGAAGTAAAAACAGCCGAACATATTCAAGCTGATTTCTATACTCGCAATGAATTTCACTGTACCGTCACCGGCAAAAATGGAATAGTTATCCCTATCGACCGATGGAAGGAACTAACAGCTAAGGCCATCGGCACCCACATAGAAGTGTGCGTTTCTGTATGGTCAGACACGCAGCCCGACGGCATCAAATATGCTCCTTTCCGCATCCATATTGCCGCCGACTCAATCGATCCATGGATTGCATATCGTTTGATTCCACCCGGCTACCGCCAATGGAAACAAATGGGTTTGTACCAACGTTGTTTGGAATCGTATGAAGAAAAGGCGATAATCACCAACCACCACAAAGAAGAACGCTGCATCAACTGCCACTCATTTCATAATTTTTCACCCCAGAATATGATATTTCACCTACGTGGCCCCAGTGGCACCACGGTGCTCGTTCGCAACAACCAACCACAGCGCCTTGATTTGGGGCAAATACCGCCTTGTATGAAAGGCACCTATCCTCATTGGCATCCAGACGGTCGATGGATCGCATTCTCAAACAATAATACCGCTCAAGCCTTCTACGCTCATAGCCAAGACAAGGTAGAAGTGTACGATTTGGATTCTGATTTAATGATTTACGACATAGAGAACTCTCGCGTGCTTACCGATGAGCGTTTCACCGACTCTCTCTATTGGGAAACCTTCCCGGCATTCTCACCAGAAGGAGATTACCTATATCTATGTCGTGCCGAAAAGAAGGTGATGCCACAATACGATAGTCTGCACTATGCATTGATACGTATACCTTTTGATAATGAAAACGGACAACTTGGCGCACTCATTGACACCCTCTATAACCCCAAAACACGAGGTGGAAGCGTATCGTTTCCACGCATCTCGCCCAATGGCCAACGCCTACTCTACACCGAAGCCCAATGCGCCACCTTCCCTATTTGGCACAAAGAAGCCGACCTCCGTATGCTCAATCTACGCACCGGAGTTGAAGAAGATTGCAGCATATTGAACAGCACCGACGTGGAAAGCTACCATGCCTGGTCGTTCAACAGTCGCTGGATTATGTTCAGTAGTCGCCGCATCGACGGTCGCTACACCCGCCTATTTTTTGCCTATGTTTCCGAAGACGGCACCATAGGCAAGCCTTTCTTGTTGCCGCAAAAGTTCCCCAATATGAATACACTACGACTCACCTCATACAACATCCCCGAGTTTATGTCGGAAGAAGTCAGTTGGGCTCCCCAACAAATTGAAACCCTACTCCAACCGTCCAAATAACCTCATCCCATGAAGAAAAGATCCACATCCCTTATATCCTGGAGTGCTATTCTTATTGCCATAGCACTTACACTCCTTATGCATCTTTTGCTCTACCCATCCACATTGGTCGAAATTGAAGCTGAGGGATTTTTTGTTTCTACACCCGATTTCATCCACAACACATTACTTCAACCGGCCGGTCTCACA
>JAFOXE010000106.1 GCA_017425765.1 Paraprevotella sp.
AATTAACAAACTCCCCATGGAGTTTGCCGTTGAGGCTCAAAAACTACTCAGTGTTTCTCTTGAGGGTACGGTGGGTTAATATAAAAACGAAAGAGTTTATGTTAGAGATTCATGATTTGCATGCCGCTATTAACGGCAAAGAGATATTAAAAGGTATAAATCTAACTATTCGTCCCGGCGAGATTCATGCATTAATGGGACAGAATGGTGCCGGTAAAAGTACCCTCAGCCATGTGTTGGTGGGACATCCGGCTTACGAGGTAACACAGGGCTCCATTACTTTTAATGGTAAGGACCTTTTGTCATTGAAACCAGAGGAACGTGCTCACGAAGGCCTATTTCTTTCGTTCCAACAGCCGGTAGAAATTCCAGGTGTTTCCATGGTGAATTTTATGCGAGCTGCGCTTAACGCTAAACGTAAATATTGGGGGCAAGACCCAATGAACGCAGCAGACTTCTTGAAGTTAATGCGTGAGAAACGCAAGGTGGTTGAACTTGACAGCAAGTTAGCCAACCGCTCTGTAAACGAAGGTTTCAGTGGTGGCGAGAAGAAACGCAACGAGATTTTCCAGATGGCTATGTTAGAGCCAACTTTAAGTATTTTGGACGAGACAGATTCCGGTCTTGATGTTGATGCCTTGCGCATTGTGGCCGAGGGATTTAATAAGCTGCGTACATCTGAAACCAGTGCTTTGGTCATTACCCACTATCAACGTTTGCTTGACTATCTTCGTCCCGATATCGTTCATGTGCTGCTAAACGGTCGCATCGTGAAAACCGGAGGACCGGAATTGGCTACAGATATCGAGAACAGAGGATTCGATTGGATTAAAGCAGAGATAGGTGAATAAGACGAGGAGGGATATATGAAGAGTGAACAACAATATATCGACCTCTATACGCAGTGTGAGCAGATGATTACCTCGCACAGCTGCGAGTTGATGAATGCACCTCGTAAGGAAGCCTTGGAAGATTTTATGCACATGGGTTTCCCTACACGCAAGATGGAGCGCTATAAATACACAGAGGTGGCCGAATCGTTTGCACCCGATTATGGTTTGAATTTGAATCGTTTAGATATCCCGGTCAATCCGTACGATGTATTCCGTTGTGACGTGCCTAATCTTAGCACATCGTTATATTTCGTGGTAAACGATATGTTCTATAGCAAAGCACTTCCGGCGGTTCAACTTCCGGAGGGTGTCGAGGTGTGTTCTTTGTCGGAGGCTGCGTCACGTCATCCGGAGCGTTTAGTCAACTACTATGCCAAGTTGGCTCGTTCGGGCAAGGATGCTTTGGTGGCTCTTAACACCATGCTTGCGCAGGACGGTTTGTTAATTTATGTACCTAAAAACGTTGTGGTGGAGCGCACCATTCAGGTGATAAACATTTTGCGCTCTGATGTTGATTTGATGGCCAATCGCCGTGTCCTAGTTGTACTGGAACAAGGTGCCCAAGCTCGCATCCTTTTCTGCGATCATGCTGTTGATCATCATAAATTTTTGGTGAACCAGGTGGTAGAAGCCTATGTGTCCGACAATGCTCACTTGGAAATGTATGAGTTGGAAGAAACTCATTCCGACACCACTCGTTTCAGCAATATGTTTGTGGAGCAAGGTCGTTACAGTACTTTTGTGAATAATACCATCACTCTTACATGTGGCAAAACACGTAACAGAATTGACGTGGCCATGTGCGAAGAGGGTGCTGAGACCAGTCTATACGGTTGTGTAATTGCCGATAGCAAGCAGCACGTTGACAATAATACCCTTATTGATCATCGTGCAGCTCATTGCACCAGTAACGAGTTGTATAAATACGTGTTGGATGGTAGTGCCGTAGGTGCTTTTGCCGGTCGTGTACTGGTACGTAAGGATGCCCAGCACACCATATCAACCGAAAATAATGCCAATCTTTGTGCCACTCGTGAGGCCCGAATGTATACACAACCCATGTTGGAGATTTATGCCGACGATGTAAAGTGTAGTCATGGTTCCACTGTGGGGCAGTTGGATGAACAAGCCTTGTTTTATATGCGTCAGCGTGGCATAAGTTTGGAGGAGGCTCGTATGCTGCTCAAGTTTGCATTTGTGGGTCAGGTTATTGACTCGATAGCCCTTGAAGCCCTACGCGACCGTTTGCATTATTTGGTAGAGAAACGTTTCCGTGGCGAGCTACACAAGTGCGAAGGCTGCAAGTTGCACAAATAACCACATCTTATAAAAGCATTCGTTTTATGTACGATATAAGTAAGATACGCGAGGACTTCCCCATTTTAAGCCGCGAGGTATATGGCAAACCATTGGTATATTTGGACAATGGCGCCACTACACAAAAGCCTAAGGTGGTGGTAGAGTCGTTGGTTGATGAATACTATTCCGTGAATGCCAATGTGCATCGCGGAGTACATTTTTTATCACAGCAAGCCACAGAGCTGCACGAGGGAAGTCGCGAAACAGTTCGTCGTTTCATCAACGCCCGCAGCACTTCGGAAATCATTTTCACTCGCGGAACCACTGAGAGCATCAATCTTGTGGCTTCTTGTTTTGGCGAGGCCTTTATGAAGGAAGGTGATGAGGTAATCGTTAGCGAGATGGAGCACCATTCCAACATTGTTTCGTGGCAACTGTTGCAGGCACGCAAGGGCATTCGTTTGCGTGTAATTCCTATTACCGACGCGGGAGAACTTCGTTTGGATGTTTATGAGCAGTTATTCAACGAGCGTACTCGTTTAGTAAGCATTACTCATGTAAGCAACGTGTTGGGAACGGTGAATCCGGTGCGTGATATGATTGCCACCGCTCATGCACATGGCGTTCCGGTGCTGGTGGATGGTGCACAAAGCACTCCGCACTTTGCCGTTGATATGCAAGCCCTGGATTGCGATTTCTTTGCATTCAGCGGACATAAGATTTATGGCCCTACGGGTATTGGCGTGCTTTATGGAAAAGAAGAGTGGCTTGACCGACTACCACCCTATATGGGAGGTGGCGAGATGATTAAGAACGTAAGTTTTGAACATACCACCTTTAATGAACTTCCTTACAAGTTCGAGGCCGGAACTCCCGACTATGTGGCTTCTACCGGTTTGGCCAAGGCCATTGACTATGTCAGTGCTCTGGGAATGGATAAAATCTATGCACACGAACAGGAACTGACCCGCTATGCCATGCAACGTATGGCCGAGGTTGAAGGAATGAGATTCATAGGTACTGCTGCCGAGAAAGACGCAGTGATTTCCTTCCTCGTGGGTGATATACATCATCTTGACATGGGTACCCTACTTGACCATCTTGGTGTGGCTGTACGCACAGGGCATCATTGTGCTGAGCCTTTGATGCGCCGATTGGGTATAGATGGTACGGTGCGTGCTTCGTTCGCATTGTATAATACCAAAGAGGAAGTGGATGTGTTGGTAGAAGGCATTAAGCGAGTGAGTAGAATGTTTTAGATTACCTCTACAAGAACATCTAAATTACAAAATACGAAGGCTTGCGTTTGTATGAAAAACAGACGCAGGCCTTCATGTTATTTACACCATGGTGTCGTTGCATCAGGGTGTGCGTGTCGTACACATCTACACCGCGGTGTCTTTTTGTTGTTTTTTGCGTGGGTGTGTTTGCACATCAAAATCGGAAAAATTAAATTTGCAGAATACATCAAAAAGTCCTATTTGTGGACAATATTTGACTCGAACGAAATAATATGTTGTTACCATTTCTTGACGAAAACTTGATTGAGGCCGGTTGTGATGAAGCCGGAAGGGGATGTCTGGCCGGTCCCGTCTTTGCGGGGGCGGTGATATTACCGAAGGACTATTGCAACGATGTTCTGAACGACTCTAAGCAGCTTTCGGAAAAAAAGAGATATTTGCTCCGTGAGCAGATAGAGCGAGATGCTCTTGCATGGGGTGTGGGCATCGTGACTCCTGAGGAAATTGACAAGATAAACATTCTGAATGCTTCGTTTTTGGCCATGCACAGGGCCGTGGATGCATTGAAGATCCGTCCGCAGGCTTTGTTGATAGACGGTAATAGATTTCGTCCTTATCAGGACTTGCCTCACACTACAGTTGTAAAGGGAGATGGTAAGTTCATGAGCATAGCAGCAGCCTCCATCTTGGCAAAAACTTATCGTGACGACTATATGTTGCGTTTGCACGACGAGTTTCCGCAGTATGGGTGGCACTCCAATAAAGGTTACCCGGCACGTGTCCATCGTGAGGCTATTCGTGCTTTTGGCGTGACTCCGCATCATCGCCTATCCTTTAATCTTTTGGGCGACGGACAAATGCAACTCTTTGGCGACGATATGTTCAAATAAGCATCCGTATGGAATTAGGAATCTTTGAAAGACAGCTGAAGTTGATGGTACTGCTCACGCAGAACCGAAGCTATACTGTGGACGAGTTGGCCGCTAAACTGAACATGAGTCGTCGTACGGTGTATCGTTACATCGAATTGTTTCGCGAGATAGGCTTTGTGGTGATGAAGCAGGACGAATGCTATCGATTAGATAAGGAATCATCGTTTTTCAGGGAAATCACCCAATTGATACATTTTACAGAAGATGAAGCTCTGACTCTCCGCTATGTTCTTGATACGCTGTCGGAAACCGATGTGCGTGCTCGTCAATTGCGTCGAAAATTGGAACGAATCTACGACTTCGGAATTCTTAATGCCATAGAAACCAATCGCGAGCAGGCCGACAATTTGCAAAACCTGTACGAGGCCATGAAATTGCACAAGCAGGTGATACTACACGATTATAGTTCGGCTAATAGTAATACTACCGACAACCGATTGGTGGAGCCGTATATGTTCTTGCAAAATCACAATGAGGTACGTTGTTACGAACTGCGCAGCAAGCAAAACAAGACGTTCAAGGTAAGCCGTATCGGTAGAGTAGAGATATTGAACTTATCGTGGGCTCACGAAACGGAGCACATGAGTATTTTTACCGACTTGTTCGAGTTTAGTGGAGAAAAACGACATCCCATTAAACTACGATTAGGAAGATTAGCTACGAATTTGCTCAAAGAGGAGTATCCCCGTGCCGCCTCGTACTTGGTTTCTGAGGATGAAGATCATTGGCTATTGTCTATTGAAGTGTGCAGTTTTCATGGAGTCGGCCGATTCGTTTTAGGGCTCTCGGAGGACATAGAAGTGCTCGAATCGGAAGATTTTCGTCGATTTTTATCCGAAAAGATACATATTTTAACAAAAAAGTTTTCTTCGTGACGTAGATTGACACACGAGCATCGTTCCTTTGTCGTATCAAGTTTAACCTATAAACATATTTACGACTATGAAAAAGGATATGACCCTCACTACTTCAACTCTACGTTCAGAGAAAGTAAATAACATACGTTTATCATCCGTATGGGCTTGTGTTAAGGCTGCTGTGTTGTGCAGTCGTCCTATCGTTTCTTTAGCTCGTCTGTATACTCAATTGTTGGGAGAACCTATTTCTCCGTTGCAGACTCTTTATCTGTTAAATGCCCAACTTTCGTTCTTGATGTTGGTATTTCCGTTGTCGTTTACCATCATGGTACGTATTCTGTTTCTAGTGTGGTTTGGTGTGGCTTTGCTGCAGTGTCGTCGTGCCGGATTAGGACGTTAGTTCAAATACATTTACGTAAAAAGGTATAAGACACGGCAAATAGAAGTGAAAAATCCCCTAGTTGTGCATCATTGTCGCGATATATTTCTTAAATTTGCATGCAGAAAAAGTAGTAACCTTATAAAGACAAAAGAGTATGGCAAAGAAAGCACTTTTGATGATTCTCGACGGTTGGGGAATCGGAAACCACACCAAAGGTGATGTGATTTTCAGCACACCTACACCCTATATGGATGAATTGATGAATAACTATCCGAACTCACAACTACAGGCCAGTGGCGAAAATGTAGGTTTGCCTGACGGGCAGATGGGTAACTCGGAAGTTGGTCACTTGAACATCGGTGCAGGACGAATTGTGTACCAAGACCTTGTAAAGATAAATCGTGCATGCGCCGACGGCAGCATTATGAAGAACCCGGAAGTGGTTGCTGCATACGAGTACGCTAAGAATAATGGCAAGAGCATACATCTTATGGGTTTAACCTCAGATGGTGGTGTACACTCATCGCTCGACCACTTGTTTACTCTATGTAACATCTCAAAGGAATATGGCATTGGCAACACTTATGTACACTGCTTCATGGACGGACGTGATACCGACCCTAAGAGTGGTAAGGGTTTCATCGCCCAATTGCAAGCAGAATGCGAAAAGAGCGGTTGTCACATCGCTAGCATCGTAGGTCGTTTCTATGCTATGGACCGTGATAAGCGTTGGGAGCGTGTTAAGGTAGCTTACGACCTTTTGGTTAAGGGTGAAGGTAAGCAGGCAGAAGATATGGTGGCTGCAATGGAAGAAAGCTATGCAGAAGGTGTTACCGACGAGTTCGTGAAACCTATTCACAATGCTACCGTTGACGGCACTATTAAAGAGGGCGACGTGGTAATCTTTTTTAATTATCGTAACGACCGTGCTAAGGAGTTGACCGTAGTACTTACTCAACAAGATATGCCGGAGCAGGGCATGATGACTATCCCGGGCTTGCAATACTATTGCATGACTCCGTATGATGCAAGTTTCACAGGTGTTCATATCCTATTCCCGAAAGAGAACGTACAAAATACACTTGGCGAATACATCAGCGCAAAGGGTTTGAAGCAACTTCACACTGCGGAGACCGAGAAATATGCACACGTTACCTTCTTCTTTAACGGAGGACGTGAAACTCCATACGAGAATGAAGAACGTATCTTGGTGGCTTCACCAAAGGTCGCTACTTACGATTTGCAGCCCGAAATGAGTGCATACGAGGTGAAGGATAAATTGGTAGCTGCAATTAAGGAGAATAAGTATGACTTTATCGTAGTGAACTTTGCTAACGGCGATATGGTGGGCCATACAGGTATTTATGAGGCCATCGAGAAGGCTGTGAAGGCTGTTGACGATTGTGTGAAGGAGGTGGTAGAGGCTGCCAAGGCTGAGGACTACGAGACAATCATTATTGCCGACCATGGTAATGCAGACAATGCAGTAAATGCCGATGGAACTCCGAACACAGCACATTCTTTGAATCCTGTTCCATTTATCTATGTAACAGCAAATAAGGATGCAAAGGTTGAAGACGGTATCTTGGCCGACGTAGCACCTTCTATCTTGCACATCATGGGCTTGGAGCAACCAGAAGACATGACCGGAAAATGCTTGATTAAATAAGAAAGCATTTACAAGGCGGTTTCTGTAATTATACGACGGAGTCTCAGTACATCTTGCTGAGCTCCGTCTTTTTTTATTTTGTATAATCCAGTCTCTAAAAAACGACGGTTTTGTTTCCTTCTCCCGCTTGCAAGCCTTATCTTTGCAGAAGGTAATGATGCATAGTTATGAACGTCAAAATAGAAGAGAGTTGGAAACAAAGATTGAACGAGGAGTTCGAGAAACCCTATTTCGTGAACTTAACTCAGTTTGTACGTGCAGAGTATGCTTCCGGAACATGCTATCCTCCCGGAAATTTAATCTTCAATGCGTTCAATCTTTGTCCTTTTGAAAAGGTAAAGGTGGTGATTATTGGTCAGGATCCATACCATGGTCCTGGACAGGCGCATGGATTGTGTTTCTCGGTTAACGACGGCATTGCCTTTCCGCCTTCTCTACAAAACATTTTTAAGGAGATAAAGTCTGATTTAGGTGTAGAAGTACCGGTTAGCGGTAATCTGACACGGTGGGCAGAACAAGGTGTATTGCTCCTAAATGCCACTTTGACGGTACGGGCGCATCAGGCAGGCTCTCATCAACGGAAGGGTTGGGAAGCATTTACGGATGTTGTTATCCGCACTCTTTCGGAACAGCGCGACCATCTAGTGTTTATACTTTGGGGGGCCTATGCCCAAAAAAAAGGTGCAGTAATCGATCGTAGACGTCATTTGGTGTTGAGTTCGGCGCACCCCTCCCCACTATCGGCATACCAAGGTTTTTTTGGAAACAAACATTTCAGTACAACCAACGAATACCTGGTGCAGCAAGGTGAATTGCCCATAGAATGGTAAAAAAATATAGATATGAAAAGAGATCAAATACCGATGATCCAGATTGACGATGTAATTGTGTCGATGGATTGTTTGACGGAGAAGTTCTGTTGTGACTTAGAGGCTTGCAAGGGCGAATGCTGTATTGAAGGCGATGCCGGTGCTCCGGTGGATTTGGAAGAGGTGGCCAACTTGGAAGAAGTACTTCCGGTGGTGTGGAACGATCTTTCGGCTTCTGCACAGTCGGTAATCGACCGTCAGGGCGTGGTATATACCGACCGAGATGGTGATTTGGTTACCAGTATCGTGAACGGTAAGGACTGTGTGTTTACGTGCTACGATTCGTGCAGTGGTTGCTGTTACTGTGCCATTGAGAAGGCTTTTCGCGAAGGGCGTACAACCATTCATAAACCATCGTCTTGCCATTTGTATCCCATTCGAGTGAAACGCATTGGTGATCTCACGGCTTTGAATTATCATCGTTGGGACGTATGTAAGGCCGCCGTATGGAAGGGAGAACAACTTGACCTGCCCGTGTATCGCTTCTTGAAGGAGCCTTTGATTCGTCGTTTTGGCGAAACATGGTACAATGAATTAGAGAGTGCCGTGGAGGAGTTGAAAGAGCAAGGATATCTTTAGGTTTACAGTCCGTTTAGGTGCGTCTTTAATGTTGCTGTACATCTTTTACGCAGAACGCCGACGGAAATTTAAAAAAATGCGCCGATTGTTAGGTTTTAACCCGACAACCGGCGCATAAAGTATAGTAAGATTTGAAAAATATTTCTGCAGACTTACTTATGCGTCAATGTTGGCATAAGTAGCATTTTGTTCAATAAACTCTCTACGCGGGCCTACATCTTCACCCATTAGCATAGAGAATACGTAATCGGCACTTGCTGCGTCCTCAATGGTAACTTGCTTAAGCAAACGAGTTTCCGGGTTCATTGTGGTTTCCCATAGTTGCTCGGGGTTCATCTCACCCAAACCTTTGTATCGTTGCACGGTTACACCTTGTTCTGAACCGCTGTTGTACTTCTGCATAAATTGCAAACGGTCGGTTTCAGTATAGCAGTATTCTTCGATTTTTCCTTTCTTGCAGCGGTAGAGTGGAGGAGTGGCGATGAACAAGTGTCCGTTTTGAATCAATTCCGGCATGTAGCGATAGAAGAGTGTCATCAGAAGGGTGTCGATGTGAGAACCATCGACGTCGGCGTCCGTCATGATAATCACCTTGTAATAACGTAATTTGTCGTAGTTCGCTTCCTTGCTATCTTCTCCTAATCCATAACGAACTCCGAGAGCTTGGATAATGTTGTTTACCTCCTCGTGTTCGAAAGCCTTATGCCACATTACACGTTCTACGTTAAATATCTTACCGCGGATGGGCAGAATGGCTTGATATTGACGGCTTCTACCTTGTTTGGCAGAACCACCTGCCGAGTCTCCCTCGACGATGAACAATTCGCAGTTTGCAGCGTCTTTGTCTGAGCAGTCGGCCAACTTACCCGGAAGTCCTCCTCCGGCCATCGGGCTCTTGCGTTGAACACTTTCACGTGCCTTGCGGGCTGCCACACGAGCAGTTGCTGCAAGAATTACTTTGTCTACCACCATCTTGGCCTCTTTTGGGTGTTCTTCTAGGTAGTAAGAGAAAGCTTCTCCCACAGCTTGTTGAACGGCACCGGCCACTTCACTGTTGCCCAATTTAGTCTTGGTTTGTCCCTCGAATTGAGGTTCAGCAACTTTGATTGAGATAACGGCTGTAAGACCTTCACGGAAGTCCTCACCAGAGATTTCCACTTTATTCTTCTCTAGTTTTTCTAGTTCCTTGGTGCACTGCTCTTCAGCGTATTTTTTTAGGGTACGTGTCAAGGCCACGCGGAAACCGGTAAGGTGAGTACCACCTTCTATGGTGTTGATGTTGTTCACATAAGAGTGAATGTTTTCGTTGTAACCGGTATTATACATCACGGCTACTTCGATGGGCACACCTTGTTTTTCGGTGTTCAAATAAATTACATCGTTGAACAAGTGTGTACGACTGGAATCAATGTAGCGAACGAACTCTTTCAAACCATCCTTCGAATGGAAGGTTTCTTGGCGTGGTTGGCCGTTATCATCCAGTTCACGCATGTCGGTCAAGGTTATGGTGATGCCTGCATTCAAGAAGGCTAGTTCGCGCATACGATTGGCCAAAATGTCGTACTTGTATGTAGTAGTGATGAAAATATTTCCATCGGGCCAGAATTGCTGGCGTGTACCTCTTTTGTCAGTTTCGCCTACAACCTTTACCGGATAAAGCGGCTTACCGCATTCGTATTCTTGTTGGTAGATTTTGCCGTCGCGGAATACTTGTGAAAGCATCTTGTAGGACAAAGCATTAACACAAGATACACCAACTCCGTGCAAACCTCCGGAAACTTTATATGAACCTTTGTCGAATTTACCACCGGCATGCAATACAGTCATTACGACTTCGAGAGCTGATTTGTTTTCTTTCTCGTGCATGTCTACGGGGATACCACGACCATTGTCTTGTACCGTGATGGAGTTATCCTCGTTGATGGTTACTTCGATATGACTACAATAGCCGGCCAAGGCTTCGTCGATAGAGTTGTCTACCGTTTCATAAACCAAATGGTGTAAACCTTTTTCGCTAATGTCGCCGATATACATGGCTGGGCGCTTACGTACAGCCTCCAAACCCTCAAGCACTTGGATGCTGCTGGCCGAGTAATTACCCCCGTTGATTTGTTCTTCTGTGGACATAATTTTATGTTCTGATTATCTTTACAAAGATAGGGATTTTTTAGCAAAACAAGAAACAAAAACGAGGAGAAAATGGCGCTTGTTTTTACGCTTTTTTGTGCAGAAATGCTCGGGTGTTGGATTCTTTTTGTCCCATCAACGGTGGAGTGTCGTGCGTGTGGCTTAATGGGATGTTTTTTTAGTGGTTTAGTGGCGATGGTGTATATAAAAACACACGTACGGCCGGAGGCACCATGGTGTACGTGTGGTTGTGTTGAGATCTTCGCCTCGTGTCCTTTACTTGTACGTCTGTTTTTTGTGTGTTGTAGGATTAAGTGCAAAAAAAAGCGGAACCCTTTATAAGGATTCCGCCCGATTATTTTGTAGCTATGTTATGATTACGCCAACTTGTTAATGTGAGCAGCCAACTTAGACTTCAAGTTTGCAGCCTTATTCTTATGAATAATGTTGCGTTTAGCCAACTTGTCTAAAGCTTTCTGTACAGTAGGGAAAAGTTCTACAGCAGCGGCCTTCTCAGTAGTGGCACGAAGCTTACGAACCAAGTTACGCATAGTCTTTGCGTAGTATCTGTTGTGAAGTCTTTTCTTCTCCGTTTGACGGATTCTTTTAACTGATGACTTATGGTTTGCCATTTTATATCTTCTGAATAATCGTTTAACTTTTGTAGTCCCTAGGAGAGTCGAACTCCTCTTTAGAGAATGAAAATCTCTCGTCCTAACCGATAGACGAAGGGACCGCCTTATTTAGCCTTTCAGCTTTCTGTTAGAGAGTGTGTATCTCTCATTTGCGCTGCAAAGGTATGTGTTTTATTTATTTCACCAAAATATTTCTATAAAAAAATGCATCTTTTTTGCTAAAAAACTTCTTTTTGCCCTTTTGCAGTGCACTAAAAGTACTATTTTTGCATACATCTTACGGAAAGCGCAGGTATGGAAAAAACACAAGGCATAGTGATTAGAACCCTAAAATACGGTGATTCTTCGTTAATCGTGGACGTGTATACAGAGGTGCATGGGCCAGTGTCTTTTTTAGTGCGTGTGCCCAAAGGACGCAAAGCAAATGTGAAGGGTGTACTTTTTAGGCCGATGACGATGCTGGAACTAGATTATGAACATCGCCCCAAGGCATCGTTGCAAAAGATAAAGGATGTGCGTATTGCGTATGCGTATACCTCAATACCTTATCATCCATATAAAGCAGCCATGGCTTTGTTCCTTTCAGAGTTCTTGTATCGTGTGCTGCGTAGTGAGGCAACGCACCCTTCGTTATATTCCTATTTATCGTACTCTTTGCAGTGGTTCGATCGTAGTGAAAGCGGTTTTTCCAACTTCCACATCTTGTTTCTGATTCGTCTAACCCGTTTCTTGGGATTCTATCCGAATGTGGAAGAGTACAGTGAAGGAGATTTCTTTGACCTGCAGAACGCTTGTTTTACTTCTTTACGCCCTTTTCATACTATGTATTTGCAGCCGGAAGAGGCCCGACATATTCCTTTGTTAATGAGAATGAGCTATGAAACCATGCACCGTTTTGCTTATGCGCAAGCACAAAGGGCACGAATGCTTATGGTGCTCAACGATTATTATCGCATTCACCTTCCTGATTTCCCGGAATTGAAGTCGCTCGATGTGTTGCACGAGGTATTCTCTTGATATCCTAGCTTCATGTGACAGAAATATCCTCTTCTTTATTGTGTGTATTCGCGTGCGCACACACATATATTATATGGTGTGAAAAAAGGAAAGAAGTATTGGATATTGTGAAAAAAAAAATAACTTTGCACCATCCGATAATATCAACTAATAAATATAACATTATGAGAAGAAAAAAACTTGTTACTCTGTTGTTGGCAACCCTATTTGGATTTAGTCAGACAACAGAAGCAAAGATCGTGCACTTGTTGCCAAAACCTAAAACCGTAGAGGCCACAGCATCGGCAGCATTCCCCTTGTCGGGTAACTATGTGCTGAACGACGCAACCAACAACGTTGCCTTGAAGAAATTCTTTACCAACCATGGTATGACTGAGGCAGACGGCGCTGCTTTGACGGTAAATGTCAAGCAAGTGGCTTCCATCGCAAATGCTTATGACTACACTTTGGCCGGTTATGAGAATGAAGCGTATACATTGGAAATCACTTCTAACACCATCAACATCTCATATATTAATCCTATTGGTGTGACTCGTGCGGCGCAAACATTGGTTCAGTTGGCCGAGGGTTATGAAGGTACTCCCGAACTCGAGACCTTGACACTTTCCGACTGGCCTGCTTTCAAGTTGCGTGGATATATGCATGACGTAGGCCGTAGTTTCTTGTCAGTAACTGAGCTCAAGAAACAGATAGAACTCCTATCACGTTTCAAGGTGAACACCTTCCACTGGCACTTGACAGAAAACCAAGCATGGCGTTTTGAAGTGAAGGCCTATCCTAAGCTGACATCGTCGGAATCAATGACTCGCTACGCCGGCAGTTTCTACACACAAGAGGAATGTAAGGAAGTGGCTGCCTGCGCCAAGGAACATGGTATAACTATTATCCCTGAAATAGATATGCCCGGACATAGTGCTGCTTTCGAGCGTGCCATGGGCGTTGAGATGCAGTCGGCAAAGGGTATGGAAATACTATCAACCGTGTTGGAAGAGGTTGTAGAAGTGTTCAAAGACGCTCCTTATATCCACATTGGTGCCGACGAGAAAGAAATTACTAATGCAGAGTTCCTTCCAACGATGATTAGTAAACTTCACGGTTTGAATAAGAAGGTTGTGGTGTGGAATCCTATTCGTAATGTAACAATCAGTAATTTGGATATCGACATGACCCAGATGTGGAGTACATCGGGAAGTAAGATTGCCGGGGTGCCCAATATTGATTGCCGTTATAACTACACCAACCACTTTGACGTGTTTGCCGACCTAGTAGGTATTTATAAGAGCAGCATCTACTATACTGATAAAGGTAATGCTGAAGTGGCCGGAACCATCTCTGCTGCATGGAACGATCGCAAGGTGCCTACTGAAGACGACATCGTGAAACAAAACAATATTTACGCAAACATCATTGCTTCGGCCGAGCGCGGATGGAAAGGTGGTGGTAAGCAATATATTGAAAAGGGCGGCACTACCTTACCAAACTCCGGTGATGAGTATGAAGAATACAAGGACTGGGAAACCCGTTTCCTTTTCCATAAGGCCAATTCATTGGATAAGGTTTCTATTCCTTATGTAAAGCAAACTAATGTACGTTGGCGTATTACAGACGCCTTCCCTAATGGTGGGGATATGACTGCCGTTTTTCCACCCGAACAAGCAACAACGGACATCTTACCCGATGTTTTTGAATATAAAGGTGCTACTTATGGCACCGGTATTGCTACCGGAGCCGGTATCTATTTGAAACATACATGGGGAACTACCGTGCCGGCATATTATAGCAGTCCTGCCGATAATAGCACCGCCTATGCATGGACTTATGTATATTCAAAAGAAGCACAGACCGTGGGGGCTTTAATCGAGTTCCAGAATTATGGACGTTCAGAGGTGGACAGAGCTCCCGATGCCGGTAATTGGGATCGTAAGGGCTCACGTATATGGATCAACGACACAGAAGTTCAAGCACCAACATGGGGCAACAGCGGTAAGGGTATAAATCATGAGGTAGACTTGCAGAACGAGAATTTCACCGCGCGTGCTCCAATATCGGTTTCTCTTAAGGCCGGATGGAACAAGGTATTCATAAAACTTCCGTATGTAGGTGCCAATGGTGTGCGCTTAAACAAATGGATGTTTACTTGTGTGTTTACCGACCAAGAGGGCAAGAATGCGGTAGAGGGACTTATATATTCTCCCAACAAATGCGTTGATGACGCAGCCGAAGAGGTGGCCGCCAAGATATCAGAGATGAAATCGTATCGTCGCAGTAAGGCGAACAAAAATCCCGGTTACTATGCAGAGGAATTAGCTTCTGCCTTTGATGCAAAAATTGCTGCCATCGAGGCTACATTACCTAATGAACTATCGGCTTCTGAACGTGCAACGCAGATTGAGGACTTGGAAGCTGCAAAGTCTGCTTTCGACACAGCATGTGTTGGTCAACCTTTAACGCAGCCCACAATCAGCACTACAGATAAAAGTGTGTTTTACACATTGAGTACTCCGTTGCGTGGAAACCGTTATGCAACTTCAATGGGTGCCAACGTGGATATGGTGGGTGAGACTGCAGCTTCAACTGCTGCCTATTGGAAGTTTGTACGTCGCGCCGATGGCAATCTTGATATCATAAACTGCGCTGATGGCACTTATGTTTCACCGGAAAGCAGTAATAACACCGCTTTGAAAACTCAAAGCACTTCGCCTTCTAAGGGCTGGACTTTGAAGGCCGCAAACGAGGTAGGTTACTTTGCCATTGTAAGTGGCACGACGCAGTTCAATCAAACTAATAACTCAACTTTGGGCTGGAAAGTGTACAATTGGGGTAGCGGTACCAATACGGATGATACCGGATGTAAATATGCTATCAACGAGGTTGACTTGGACGAATATACAGTAATTTTTGTAGATGAAACAGGTAAAAGCGTGGGCAGCAGCTCACGCATCCTTGTATCGCCCGATCAAGACGTTACCGCCGATGCTTTTGCGGCTATACTGCCGGCCGGTTATGCAATTTCTGCTTTTCAATTATCCGGTAACACATACACCGTTACTATAATTGCAAGTGGAACTCCTGTCCCCGGATGCTACTACTATTTTTACAATAAGCACCAAGCGGGTAACAAATATTTCTACGACAATAACGGTGCAGTAGGCTTTGCTAGTTCCAAGTCTGTTGGTGATGAAAGTCATATTTGGAAGTGCGTGGCCAATGGTGACAGCAAGCTTGACTTTGTAAACCTGGCCACCGGCAGATACTTTGCATGGAAGTCGCTTGCAACCTCTGCCTACGGCTGGACAGTGGACGCAACATTAGGATCTGTTAATGTAGGGGGTGTAGTGAACAAGGGATGTGTTACAATGAAAGGAGTAACCGGCTCCTCCAACTATTTGGTGGTTAAAAGCAATAATACTTTCGATCAATCCACCAGAGCAGGTTATTACAACGCTACTTTCTCCAGCGATTTTGTGTTCGAACCATGCGGAAACGATGTGCGAATGTTGACCATCGAATCTCCGGCTGTTGTGAATGCAACCTTCGCTTTTGGAGATAAAACAAGTTCAAATAGTTTTTTGATTAACGACAACTTGCAAGGAAATCTTGTTGTAGAAAGCTACAACACCGCTTACAAATTTGAAGGATTTTACGATGGCGAAACATTGATTGAGACTGTAAATGCCAGCACTATCACCGAGAGCAAAACTCTTGTAGCACGTTTTTCTTTGGATGTGTTCAGCACCACCTATGGTGAAAAATGGGTACGTATCAATTGGAAAGATGCCAGCGGTGATGCTATGGGCTTGTCACCAATTGAAGGTACCAGCTATAAAGGTGGAAAGGCGAAGTCTGTAGCATTGGATATGACCGATGAAGAACAACTATGGTGCCTTGTGGGCAATGCCCAAGATGGTTTCAAATTGCAAAGTAAGGTAGCAGGGAAGAGCTTCGCTTTGGCGGTTAGTTCTGCAGAATCAGCTGCTGCGGCAGAATTTAAGGCTGTTTCACTTGCTCATAAGTGGAAGATTGTGGAGAAAGGAAATCTTTTTGCTATCACACCGGCTTCCAATACAGGTCTTAGCTTGAACTCTTATGGAGGTGCTCGTAGAGAACTTAAATTGTACGGCGCAAATGATGCCGGTAGTCAATGGTCGTTTGAATGTGTGGCCGAGAACTTAAAAATGGTGGTTGAAGTTGCCGGAGAAAACCCATATCCAGAAAACAACTACTTGGCTGGTGAAATGAGTTTTTCATTGTTCGGCAACACATCGATAAGCCGTGTAGATGTACGCAACACCGATTCTGTTCAATATTATTTACCTGTAGGCGCCAAATTAACTTTGGCTCAAGGTAAGACCTACAGAGGATTTAAGGCTACAGGTATTAAGGTGAACAATGTCGCTGCTGCAGAAGCCCAGATTAAGTTGAGCAACGAGCCTGTAATCGTGACTTGTTCTTATGAGGTAGATACCGACAACAAGGCGCAGAATTTGTATTATTCTCCAAGTGCAAGCGATCATCCATACCGTATTCCTGCCATTGTTACAGCTAAGAATGGCGACGTGATAGCCGTAAACGACCATCGTCCTTGCGGCAACGACGTAGGTGCCGGCGAAGTGGATGTGTATGTACGTGTGAGCAAGGACCATGGTGAAACATGGAGCGTTCCCAAGATGATTGCCAATGGTACAGGTGTGGGAGGTGCCGTTGACTGTGGTTTTGGTGATGCTGCCTTGTGTGCCGATGCCGAACGCAATGAAATCTTGATGATGTTGGTGTGCGGAAATGTGTTCTATCCCTATTCAACCCGTGCTAATCCCAATCGTGCCTCTCGTTTCACAGCGAAGCTTAACGAGGAAACAGGCGAGTGGGAGTGGACTACCTTTAACCAGGCTACAGACGAACTTACTGAGCAAATCTATCGTCTTTTTGACGAAGGAGATGTGAACAACGACGGCACTCCGGATCCATTGAGTGGTATGTTTATCGCTTCCGGACGTTTGTTCCAAAGCAAGCATGTGAAGGTGGGTGAATATTATCGTATTTATGCTGCTCTTTGTGCAAAACCAAATGGCAACCGTGTTATCTTCTCCGACGATTTTGGTAAAACATGGGCCGTATTGGGTGGAAACAAAGCATTGCCGGCTCCCGGCGGTGATGAGCCCAAATGTGAGGAGTTGCCCGATGGAAGTGTAATTCTAAGCAGCCGTACTTATGGACGTATTTTTAACATCTTCAAGTATTCTGATGTTAAGACAGGTGAAGGTTCATGGCTTGGTCCTGTAACGTCTAACTCAAGTAATAATGGTATAATTGCCAATGGAAACTCAACCAATGGTGACATTATGTTGGTAGACGCTATCCGTAAATCCGATAGAACAAAAGTACGTTTGGCTTTGCAATCTGTTCCGTTTGGAAATGGTCGTGCCAATGTAGGTTTGTTTTTCAAGGAAATAACTCCGGCTATGTATGACAATGTAACATCTTTGGCTTCAAATTGGACCAGAGGCTTGCAGGTGTCTTATGAATCTTCTGCGTACTCTGCTATTACCTTGCAGCAAGATGGTCGATTTGGTTTCTTCCTTGAAGATGGTCCATACTATTATGCAGGAACTAATATCATGGGTTACTCTATGGTGTACGAGCCTCTTACTTTAGAAGAAATTACAAAAGACGCTTATGAGTTGGACTTGGAGGCTACAGGCATTGACCAAGTGATTGACGAAGAATCGAAGAAGGGTAATGGCGAAATCTTCGACTTATACGGACGTCGCGTATTGAATCCGAAGAAGGGTATTTATGTACGTGACGGGCAGAAGTTCATGGTTCGCTAGGTTTTAGTATATACCTTATTATATATAGGGCGACGGAACTGCGGTTCTGTCGCCCTATATTTTGTGTCTGTTCCTCATGGCCTTATGGTATGTTTGTCTGCTTTAGTGATTATCGAGAGGTCTATATCTCAACTACACGAGCATGTAAGCACCCTTTATATGCTCGTGTGGTTGCATTAAGATGTACGTGTGGGAGGCTTAGAGGCGTACGTCTGTTTCAGGTGTGATGCAGGTTTGTTTTTTGACTACGGGGAGATAGGTGCGATTTTATGGGCGTATGTTCTCGTATGGAGGGAGGACATCTAAAAACACTGCGGCGGAACAAACAATTGTTGTTCCGCCGCAGTGATGTTCTAAATTAGGCTAATTATGATTTAACCTAAAAGTTGTTTTACCATGGCGCTGATGGCCTTTCCTTCGGCCTTTCCGGCCAATTGTTTGGTGGCCACACCCATTACCTTGCCCATGTCTTTGCCAGAGGTGGCTCCGGTGGCAGCGATAATCTCCTTTAGTACAGTTTCCAATTCCTCGGCCGTGAGTTGTTTGGGTAGGTATTCTTCTAATACCGAAACCTGTGCCAATTCGTCGTCGGCCAAGTCTTGACGGTTTTGCTCAACATACAAGGCGGCGGTGTCCTTGCCTTGCTTGCATAGCTTGGCTATGATTTTCAGTGCTGCGTCGTCGGTTAGTTCATCGTTTGCTCCCGGTGCTGTTTTGGCTTCAAGGAAATATTTCTTTACGTTGCGCAAAGCCTCTAAACGTGGTTTGTCTTTGGCTTTCATGGCCGCAACAATGTCTTTGCTTACTTGATCAAATAGTGACATATTTATATGCGATTTAGTGTTTATAAATTCAATTTGGTTTGTTCGGGTTGTGTTCCGGTTGTGGTTGCTTCGCCCACGGTGAAAGCCATCTCTTCGATTGAAGATTTTTGTTTGATGTTTTTAAGCACCTCTTTGCTGCGTTCGCAGGTAGGGATGGTTTCAACCATAGAGATAATGTCGTCGTTGTCCAAATCCTCATTGCTGAAGATATAGATGTTGTGGTGGCGACGTGTGGGTTGAGTCTTATCCATATCCTTGTAGAAGATATCTCTTCTGTTGTCTCTAATTTCTTGGATTGCTTCCATCTCAGCCATCTTCTCTTCTTCCTCACGAGTGTACTTCTTGGTGAACTTTTCCATGTTCGGTACATTCTGCAAGCCAAAGCCGGAGGCAAGAATGGTAATTTTTACATTGCGTCCCAATGACGAGTCAATGGCTGTACCCCATTTTACTTCTACGTCGCGGCGGAACTTGTTCATGAAGTCGTGAATTTCGTTCATCTCTTCCATGGTTAATTCATCGCCCTCTTGTTCCTTGCTGAATTGGATGTAAAGCAAAATCTTCTTAGAATTGAAGATGTCGTTGTTGTTCAACAAAGGCGAGTTTAGTGCCTCGTCAATGGCCTTGGTTACACGATTTTCACCTTCAGCAAATCCGGTACTCATAATGGCTACACCACCATCTTTTAGCACAGTCTTCACGTCCTCGAAGTCCATATTGATGATTCCGTGCATGGTGATGATTTCGGCTATACTCTTGGCCGATACGGTAAGGGTATCGTCGGCCTTTGCAAAGGCATTGGTTAAGGTTAGCTCGGGATAGATTTCACGCAAGCGCTCGTTGTTGATTACAAGCAGAGCATCCACGTGCTTTGAAATCTCTTCTACGCCATCCAATGCTTGGTCTATCTTCTTGTAACCTTCAAAGCGGAAAGGAATGGTGACAATTCCGATGGTGAGGATCTCCATATCCTTGGCACATTGTGCAATGATGGGGGCTGCACCGGTTCCGGTACCACCACCCATACCGGCGGTGATGAACACCATTTGGGTGCCGTCGTTGAGCATTTCTTTAATTTCTTCGATGCTTTCAAGAGCTGCTTGGCGACCTTTCTCAGGACGGTTACCTGCTCCCAAACCGGAACCCAATTGCAAACGAGTAGGTACGGGAGAATCGCTCAGTGCCTTGCTGTCGGTGTTGCATACTACGTAGGTCACATCGTGAATACCCTCTCGGTACATGTGGTTTACAGCGTTACCACCGCCGCCACCCACGCCGATTACTTTAATTAAACTTGTATTGTTCGCGCTGAGGTTAAACTCAATGGCATTATTTTCGTATTGCATCTTATCGTTTTTATTATAAGGGGTAAACAGAAATCTTTAATCTTCTTCTACAATCTTCTTAGAGGCTTCTTTAATCTTGCTCCAAGCGGAGGAGAACCAACCTGATTTCTTTTCCTTAGGTTCTTTTATGGTCTTTTCTTCTTCCTCTTGAGCAGTTTCGTTGTCTTCTTCTACAGCCATCGGCTCGGGAATGCCCTGAAGTTGTACGGGTTCATGCTTAGTTGTGTCCATCCCTTTCTCTTCGTTTTTAGCATCACTTGCCAACACGATTGGATTTTCGGGTTCATCTAGGGTGGTTGAATCTACACCGGTACAATTGATGTTGCCCTTAGTGAAGAGAGAAAGTAATGTGTTTAATTTTCCATCTCTAAGTAGTTTTTCTTCAGGAGAACCGGTTTTGGTTTGAGCAGCTACAATACGGCCACATTTCAACTTGTCGAAGTTGGTGTAGTGTACAAATGCTTTTTCAAGATTCTTGATGTTTGCAGTGCAACCTGTGATGATGATGCCGGCCATGAGCTTATCGCAGTATTTGGTATTGTTGATTTGTTCCCATACGTTGATGATGATTTCCTCCATACGAGCTTCTACAATTTCCTGTAGTTCCTTGCCAATAATGGTTCTATCGTTGCTGATGGCTATCTTGTTGGGGCAGTCGGTGTCGGGATTTTCAGCATAAGCCAAGCCGAACTTCAATTTAAGCATTTCGGCTTCTTCAAACTCAATTTGCTTGCTTGCAATGTCGTGAGTAATATTGTTACCTCCCAGTGGGATGACGGCCAAATGACGTAGCAGATTATTTTTGAATATGGCCACGGTGGTGGTGTCGGCTCCAAAGTCTACAAGGGCGCATCCGGAGCGCTTTTCGGTGTCGGCAAGCAGACTTTCGGCCAAGGCCAATGAGGATATGTAGAATCCGGCAACACTTCTACCCGTGCCTTTGACACATTTAATCAAGTTTTCTTTTACCGAGTTGCGTGCAATGACATTTAGGAAGTTACCCTCAATTTGATCACTCTGAATACCGACAGGTTCTGTGGTATAACCATTGCCAATACGATATTCTTGTGGAATGACATCCAGAATCTCGCTGTCGGGGTATGAAGTGGAAAGATTTTCTTTTAGCAATTCTTCCACCATTTCATGAGTAATGATTACGCGATCGTCCAAGTTTTTTAAGATGGAGTTCTTGGCTGTATGTAATGATTTACCACCAATACCTACGTACACCTTGTTGATGTAGGTGTCTTGACTTTCTTGCAAACGCTCGATAATGCGGTTCAAACACTGAATGGTTTTGTCGATATTGTACACGACACCTTTTCGTATACAATCAGAGGTAATTTCTTGCTCTATGTTCAAAATTTCTATGCCACCATCTGTAGTTTTCTTGCCGATGATGCCTCGGATTGATGACGAACCTAACTCAATTGCTACGATTAAATCCTTTTCTGCTGCCATATTTTGTTCTGATATTTCTCGGTTTATATCGGGTTGTATATGAATCTGTCTTTACTTCCTTCTGGTGCAGACAACTTGGTTGTCATACTTTAGACTGATGGTAGAGTATTTGTTCCAACCTACTTTGTTCAGCCCCTCGGTATAGAAGGTCTGCATTCTTTTAAGCTTACTTTTGTATTGTGAGGCCTCGCCCAAGAGAATGGTGTGGTTGCCCACTCTCGGAACAATTTCGACCTCACCGTTATCTAGTATATGTATTTGCTGCACCTGTTGATTCCAAAAGTTGTCGTTACGTATAAAACGCACCAAGCCGGCCAGTTTTTTGCGGGCGTAGGTTTGTGAAATCTCCCCCGTGGCAATCAATAAGTCGGCATAGTGTTCATCCGAGGGGATGAATCGGTTATAAAAGTCCATGTAATAGTCTTCGCCGTTGTTGCTCATTATGTGAACCATCGGGATGTAGGGCTTCACTTGTATGAAAATGCGATTGTCTACCGTTTTGTAGCATAAGGCACTCTCGATGTATGGACTTTGGCCCAGGATGTTTTCTATTTCTCCCAGATTTATTTCACGTAGGTCTTTACCTTCGGGAAATAGTTCGGCCTTTGTAAGCATGGCGCGGATTTCGTTTTGAGAAATAAATCCGGTTTGCAAACTATCTACTACAATCATATCTACACCCTCGCAAACGTTCTCTTTCTCGGGAACGTTGAACAAGGTGACGGCCAATACAAAGTATACGGACAAACCTAGTAGTATGACAAGTTTGCACAATGTTTTCATCTGCGTTCTTTCAACAATTTTTCAAGGGTGGGTGCATAGTTCTCGATATCTCCTGCGCCCAAGGTTAGTAATACGTCAAAATCGCTGTTCATTACCATATCCACCATTTCGTCGCGGCTGCACATTCTTTTGGTAACGTGTGGGGCAAGGTTGTCGTAAATGAGTTTGCTGGTGACACCAGGAATGGGAAGTTCGCGAGCCGGGTAGATGTCCAACAAAATTACATCGTCAACAAGCGAAAGACTTTCGGCAAACTCGGTGTAAAAATCTTGAGTGCGAGAATACAAGTGGGGTTGGAACACTGCCGTGATTTTCTTTCCCTCATACAATTCGCGAACGGATAATATACTGTGCTTGATTTCAGCGGGGTGGTGGGCATAGTCGCTCACATATACCATGTGTTCGTCTTTTACTCGGAAATCGAAACGACGATCCACACCACGGAAGGTCGCCATGCCTTGGCGAATTTCTTCTTCCGTAAGACCGCTGATTTGGGCAAGGGCCATGGCTGCAATACCGTTTTCAATATTGATGCTTACGGGTACACCCAATTGTATATTGGCGATGTTGCCCAATGGAGAGATGAAGTCGAAATAAATTTCTCCGTCTCCGATTCGGATGTTTTCGGCATGGAAATCACCAGTTTCACGGGCATAAGTATATAAAGTTACACCTTCTTGAAGGTTGGCTTGCATTTCAAGTCCCTCGTGAAGAATGAGGTAACCACCGGGTTGTATCAGTGAACTATATTTGCGGAAGCTTTCCAAATAGGCTTCCTTGGTTCCATAGATGTCAAGATGGTCGGCATCGGTGGAAGTGATAACTGTAGCGTAGGGAGTAAGCCAATGAAATGAACGGTCGAATTCATCTGCTTCAATCACTACGAACTCGCTTTCGGCAGATAGAATATAGTTGGTGCCGTAATTCTTGGTGATACCACCCAAAAAAGCATTACAATCCACATGACTCTGGTGCAACAAATGTGCTGTCATAGATGAGGTTGTGGTTTTTCCGTGTGTGCCGGCTGCACACAATGCTTTGAACGATTGTGAAAGCGTACCTAGAACTTGTGCACGCTTTTGGATGGCGAAACCATTTTCTTGGAAGAACATCAATTCCTTGTGTGATGCGGGAATGGCCGGTGTGTAGATAACCAAACAATGGTCAGGATTTTGGCACAAGGTTGGAATTAAATCAACGTTTTCTTCGTAGTGAATGTATGCTCCCTCCTCGGCTAGTTTCTCGGTCAGTGTGCTTGGAGTTTTGTCGTAGCCACCCACCACAACACCACGATGCAAGAAATATCTTGCAATGGCGCTCATCCCAATTCCTCCAATGCCAACAAAGTAAACGGCTTTAATGGTTTCTATATTCATATTTTCTATTTTCCTTGGTTATAGCTTGCTGCTAATTTGAGAACTTCATCGGCAATGGTTTCGGCTGCATTTCCGAAGGCCATTTTACTAGTATTGTCTTTGATGAGTTTCAGTAGGTCTTTATCTTTTACAGTACGTGTGGCAAGTGAAATAAGATGCTTGGGAGCATCTGCATCTGTAACCAACAAAGCAGCGTGTTTGTCGGTAAGTGCTTGTGCGTTCTTTGTTTGGTGATCTTCAGCTACATTAGGTGAGGGGACAAGTATGGATGGCTTGCCTAAGAGGCACAACTCGGAGATGCTGCTGGCACCGGCTCGTGAGATAACTAAATCGGCAGCCTTGTAGGCTGCGTCCATTTGAGCAATAAAATCGGTTACCACAAGGTTTTCGGGCTGTCCACATTCTTTTAATTTTTCAAGAATCTCTGTATAGTAGAATCCTCCCGTTTGCCATACAAATTGTACACCCGAGTTTTTGATGATGTCAAGATTGGCTAATACACTCTCGTTAATAGTGCGTGCTCCTAGGCTTCCGCCGATAATGAGTATGGTGGGTTGTGATGGATTCAAACCAAACTTCTGACAAGCTTCTTCGTGTGAATAGGTAGAGGAAAGTAGATTTTGTCGAACAGGATTTCCAGTTAATACAATCTTGTCTTTAGGAAAGAAACGACTCATACCTTCGTAGGCAACGCAAATTTTGTTTGCCTTTTTAGCGAGGATCTTATTGGTGACACCGGCGTATGAGTTCTGCTCTTGTAATAAGGTGGGGATGTTCATGCCAGCGGCTACGTTCAATGTAGGACCGCTTGCATAACCACCTACACCTACAGCAACCATGGGCTTAAACTTCTTGATTATATTTTTAGCCAGACGTCTGCTTTTCCAAATTTTGTACAAAACACTTATGTTTTTCCATAAGTGTTTGCGGTCAAATCCGCAGATGGGAAGTCCTTTAATTTCGTAACCGGCAGCGGGTACTTTCTGCATCTCCATGCGTCCTTCTGCTCCTACAAAGAGGATTTGAGCATCGGGATTTTTTGCTTTTATAGCGTTGGCAATGGAGATAGCCGGAAAGATGTGTCCTCCCGTTCCGCCACCGCTAATTATCACTCTCAACGCCTCGTTCATGATGTTCTACAAGTTTTAATGAACAAAAGTACGAATAAATACCTTAAATCTAAAGATTTATCGGCATTTTTATCTATGAATCATGCTAATTTTCGCTCTTGCTATATGCTTCGTCCGCTACGTCGGTTTTTCTTTTAGCTGTACGGCTTACACTAAGCATGACTCCAATGTAGGCGCAATTTATGATGGTGGCTGTTCCTCCCTTACTGATAAGAGGTAGGGGCTGGCCCGTGACAGGAGCTACTCCCACAGCTACTCCCATGTTAAAAAGAGCTTGGATTACAAGCATTAACGATAGTCCCATGACAAGGAATGCTGGGAAGTTTTTTTCGCACTGACTTGCTATTCGGGCTGCCCGAAAAAGTAGAACAATATAGAGAAACAAGACCAGTAGACCTCCTCCAAGCCCTAGTTCTTCAATGATGATGGCGAAGATAAAATCAGAAAATGCTTGTGGCAGGAAATCACGTTCCACAGAATTCCCTGGACCTTTACCCACCACATTGCATGTGGCGATAGCAATGCGCGCATGAGTAACTTGCGGATTGCTTTTTATGTCGTATTTCTTGGGGTCTTCGGGTTCATTTACGCTATATTTGATGCGATTTGACCATGTAGGAAGACGGTGCATGCCGGGAAATTCACTCACTTGTTGAATGGTATCCTCCGGTGTATAGCGCAAGATGGAGTATCCCACAGTAGCGCCTGCAACAAGCAAACCAACCAATATTCCCAATTGCTTCCCGGGAACTTTGCCCACAAACATCATCAGTAGTACAACAAAGAATGTCATGGCGGCAGTAGAGAAATTTTCAGGTGCAATCAATCCGCAGATGGTGACGGATACAATCATGATTAGTTTGAATGCCGTTTTTTGTGCACCTTTCTCGTTGCGTAAACTAGATAAAATTAAAGCCGTGGCGGTGATAAGTGCTCCTTTGGCAAT
>JAFOXE010000107.1 GCA_017425765.1 Paraprevotella sp.
GTAACGGATAGGTTACTCAGCTTTGGAATAACTTGGCATTACGTTGGTTTTTGCTGGCATTCCTCCAAAAAACAGAATTTCACAAAACCTCTGTCTGCCAATTATTTTGCCCCAAATTTCTCAATTCAACGAATTATATGTAACTTTGCTAAGTAAACATTAGGAACGGAAATATAAGTGAAACGTATTTTTTTACTATTTATCATAGGTTGGGTGGCATCAAACTTTAGGGCACAAACCACTTACATGGTGGCTCCCGAGGTAGCTAACCTCGGCGAGGTCCTTTATTGTATGCCACGTGAATTTAAGTATACTATCACCAACACGTCGGATAACCCTCTTGTCATTACGCAGGTTCATCCGTCTTGTGGCTGCATCTCTGTGACTTGGACGAAGGAACCCATCGCCAAAGGAGAAAGTGGCGAGGTGTTGGCGATGTACGATGCTCGTATGCTTGGTGTGTTCCAAAAGGATATAGAGGTTTATACCAATGCCTCGGACGAACCTTTTTATCTTCATTTTCAAGGGCGAGTAGTATCTGAAACTACCGACTACTCAGGCACGTTTCCCATTGATCTTGGTGTGGTGCGTATGAGTAACAACGTGATTGAGTTTGACGATGTGAATAAAGGCGATGAGCCACGTGCAGAGATTGAGATTGTGAATATGGGCCGAAAGAGCTATAAACCCATGTTGATGCATTTGCCCGATTACATTTCGGCACAATATCATCCCGAGGTGCTAGCGGCCGGACGCTTGGGAAAAATCGTGTTGACGCTCCATAGTGATAAACTACCTCAAATGGGACTTACGCAGACATCAGTTTATCTTTCGCGTGAGTCCGGCGACAAAATTAGCGATGCCAACGAAGTGGCCGTGTCTGTTGTTCTTTTGCCGGATTTTTCTAAACTCAGCGCACAACAGTTGTCTCAAGCTCCTATAATGCAGCTGTCTACGGATTCTGTCAGTTTAGATGTGACCAAAAAGAAAAGACGTCAAGGCGGTGTTATAACCATCACTAATCAAGGACAAACCGATCTTACGATTAACAGGTTCCAGGTGTTCAACCGAGCATTGAATGTTGAACTCGGAAATCGTACGATTGCTCCTGGTAAAAAGGTTAAATTGAGAGTGAGCATAGACGGAGAACGTCTGCAAAAGGATAAGAGTCGTACCAAGATTTTGTTGATTACGAACGATCCAAATCGTCCGAAAGAGATTATAACCGTAGGGGTGAAGCCCACAAAAAAATAACGACATGGAGCATCCGGAAAACAGTGAAGAATATAAGGGACTGACCGTGAACAGCGGAGTGGAGCAACCCTCTAATGTGAATCCTTATTTGAAGCGAGGTTGTTTTAAGCACCGTACGTTGACGGCAAACGATTATGTAGAAGGCATATTGAAAGGCGATGTGTCCGTGTTGGGGCAAGCTGTTACACTTGTGGAGAGTTTGAATCCTACACATCAGACTGTTGCTCAGGAGGTAATCGAAAAATGCCTTCCTCATTCCGGAAAATCCATACGAGTGGGTATCAGCGGTGTGCCGGGCGCCGGGAAAAGTACGAGCATCGACGAATTTGGTGTACACGTACTTGAGGAATATGGTGGAAAACTCGCTGTTTTGGCTATTGACCCAAGTAGTGAACGCAGCAAAGGAAGTATTCTAGGGGATAAAACGCGCATGGAGAAACTGTCGGTTCATCCAAAGTCCTTTATTCGCCCTAGTCCCTCTGCCGGTTCGTTGGGCGGTGTGGCTCGAAAAACCCGTGAAAGCATTATTTTGTGTGAGGCGGCCGGATACGATAAGATTTTCGTGGAAACGGTGGGAGTAGGGCAGAGCGAAACGGCCTGTCACTCAATGGTAGACTTCTTTTTGCTTATTCAATTGGCCGGAACCGGTGATGAGTTGCAAGGCATCAAACGTGGCATTATGGAGATGGCCGACGGTATTGTAATAAATAAGTGCGACGGCAATAATGTGGACAAATGCCAATTGGCCGCTTCGCAGTTTCGCAATGCGTTGCATCTGTTTCCTGCACCCGAAAGCGGATGGACACCGGAAGTGTTAACCTATTCCGGCTTTTATGGTTTGGGAATTAAGGAAGTGTGGGAAATGGTATATCGGTATATCGATTTCGTGAAGACCAATGGGTATTTTGAACACCGACGTAACGAACAAGCCAAATACTGGATGTACGAGAGCATCAACGAACAATTGCGCAATAGTTTCTATCAGCATCCCACCATCAAGACCATGTTGGAAGCCGGTGAGCGCCTTGTGTTAGAGGGGAAACAAACCTCATTTGTGGCTGCCAAGCATCTGCTCGATGCGTATTTTGCATTGCTCCATTAGCCATTTGGGGGTGGAGGTCGCCCCGCAAATACCTATAGACGTACATTGTTCCGGAATGAGATCGAGATTGATTTCATCGGCAGTATCAATCATGTATGAATGTGCATTTACGCTGCAGCACTCATTGAACAATACTCTGCCATTAGAACTCTTTTTTCCACACACAAAGAAGATGACGTCGTGACGGGATGCAAACTCACGAATGTGCGGCATGCGGTTTGCCACTTGTCGGCAAATGGTGTCGTAATATTTGAATGTGGCTTCTGGAGAAATGTGTTGTTCGATGTATTCCACGATGGAGCGGAACTCGTCGAGTGGTTTCGTCGTTTGCGAGTAAAGACGGATGTCGTGTTCAAAATCAAGGTTCTTCACCTCATTGAAACTTTCTATAACAATGGCACGTCCTGCGGTCTGCCCCACAAGGCCTAATACTTCGGCATGTCCGTTCTTTCCGAAGATGACAATTTGTTTGTGTGGACTATCTTGTGACGCAGCCTCCTTCTTGATGCGTTCTTGTAAGTGCAGCACTACCGGACAGGTGGCGTCGATGATTTCTATATGATTGTTTTGAGCATCTAGGTAGGTTTGTGGCGGTTCGCCATGGGCACGCAACAATACCTTTGTGTTGCGTAGTTGGCGGAATTCTTCGTGTCCAATGGTGATGAGGCCTAATTTTTTCAGTCGGTCGCATTCCTTCCCGTTGTGCACGATGTCGCCTAGACAATATAGCGTTTCGCCTTTGTCTAATTCTTCTTCTGCTTTGTTGATGGCACGTGTTACACCGAAGCAGAAACCTGAACCTTGGTCAATTTCAATCTTCATGGTGTTATTTTTGAGCAGCCTCGTTGAAGCGCGCCAACAACCATTCCTTTTGTTCGGGGATGGTCATGTGGCTATTGTCAAGTTCTATTGCATCATCAGCTTTGCGTAGAGGACTTACAGCACGTGTGCTGTCTATGTGGTCGCGCTCCAGAACGTTTTTCAAAATTTCTTCGTAGTTGCAAGTTTCTCCTTTTGCGGTCAATTCATCGTAACGACGTTGTGCGCGAATTTCGGCCGATGCTGTTACAAAAATCTTTAACTCGGCATTGGGGAAGATGACAGTACCCACGTCGCGACCGTCCATTACGATGCCTTTTTGCTCGCCCATAAGCTGCTGTTGACGTACCATTGCCTCACGTACAAAGCCAAGAGCTGCTACCGGACTTACTTTTGTTGACACCGCCATGGTGCGGATCTCACGTTCTACATTACGACCGTTTAAGTGTGTCAAGGGTAGTTTGGTTTCAGGGTCTTGTTGAAAATCCACACGCACGTTAGGAAGTTGTTCTTTTAGTGCTTTCTCATTGATGCCGTCTTCGGTTATAAGGTTGTTTTCAATGCAGTATAAGGTTACAGCACGATACATGGCGCCGGTGTCGATGTAAATGTAACCAATTTCGCGAGCCAAAGATTTGGCCATAGTGCTTTTGCCACATGAAGAGTGTCCGTCGATGGCTATTGTAATTTTTTTCATATTATGAGGTTGTTTATTTATTTTTCTTTAGATGTTGTGAACTTAATAATGTTATCCTTGCAAAGTTAC
>JAFOXE010000108.1 GCA_017425765.1 Paraprevotella sp.
AGGTGCAATCAACTTATTAAACTTATCAACCATTTCAGCAGAGTAGTTCTTCGTATCAGCATCAATAGGAAGCATACCTGAAGCATCACCAATTCCAAGAACCTTTTCACCGGTTAGTTGCCAATGAATGTAACCTGCCAAGGTGGTCAAGAAGTCTATTTCTCCAACATGGCTTTCTTGATTCAAGATTGCTTGATATAGATGTGAAATACTCCAACGCAAGGGAATGTTGTATACAAACAATTCCGACAACTCGGCAGCTGCTTGAGCAGTATTTGTGTTGCGCCATGTGCGGAACGGTACTAGGATCTCTTGTTGCTTGTTAAATGCCATGTAGCCGTGCATCATTGCACTGATACCAATACCGCCTAATTTTATAATTTCGGTGTCGTATTGAACTTTTACATTAGAACGCAAATCTGCGTAGCAATCTTGTACACCTGCCCAGATGGCATCAATACTATAGGTCCAAAGACCATCCACCAATTGATTTTCCCAAGTATGACTGCCTTGTGCTATAGGAGTGTTGTTTTCGTCAATGAGTACAGCCTTGATGCGGGTTGAGCCAAATTCTATACCTAGGATGGCTTTTCCTGCCTCAATGGTGGCTTTTGCATTTGTATTCATATTATAATCATATTATAGAGTAGGGGCGAACCGAAGTTACCCCTACCAAATGGTTATTACATCAAAGCCTTGTTCAACATATAATATACTTCGTTCATACGAAGTTCTTTCTTGAACTCGCTCATGGTTGTATCTTTATTGATATGTACCATTTCGATGCCGGCTATTTCAGCATAATCTTCCCAATACTCTGCTGTAAGATCGTAAGAGAAGCATGAGTGGTGTGTACCTCCGGCTAGAATCCATGCGCCCGCGCCAACTTCGAAGTTTGGCATTGGAATCCAAAGAGCACTAGCAACCGGCAACTTAGGAAGCGGTTTTGGTTCAATGCATTCTACGTCGTTTACTATCAAACGGAAACGATTACCTAAGTCTACGATAGTTGCTGTGCAACCGGTACCCACTTTGCTGGTAAATACCAAACGAGCTGTTTGACTCTTTCTGATACCAATACCTAGGAAATGTACCTCTAGACGTGGTTTTGCAGCAGATATAAGCGGACAAATTTCCAACATGTGTGACTGAAGAATTGAACTATTTGCACCATCAAAGTTCAATGTGTAATCCTCCAAGAATGAGCAACCTGTAGGCAAGCCTTGGTTCATTACCCATACGGTGCGGTATAGAGCTGCAGACTTCCAATCGCCTTCAGCACCAAAACCATAACCTTCGGCCATCAAGCGTTGAGCAGCCAAACCAGGTATTTGATCGAATCCGTTACCGGTTTCGTCTACATTAACATCACCAAGATCGTCGAAGTTGGTAGTGAAACCTTTTGCACCTTTTGCTTTCAAAATAGCACGGATTGCTAGCTCTGCCTTTGCAGAATTCCATACTTTCTTATAAGCCTCAGTGTTCTTGTCTTCTAGCTCAGCATCGTGGTCATATTCATTGAAATATATTTTCACTAAAGCATCTACTTCCTCGTCCTTAATGTCTTTGTGATAGCTCATAAGTTCGCTAACGGGGCAGTAGTCAACGTGATATCCCATACGTTGTTCTGCTTCTACCTTATCACCATCGGTAACAGCTACGTTGTTCATTTGGTCACCGAATCGAAGTATTAGCATATCCTGAGAATCAGCCCAACCGGCACACACACGCATCCAGATAGCAATCTTGCGTTGAGTTTCTTCGTCTTTCCAGTAACCAACAACTACCTTACGACGGATTCTCATACGTGTACAGATGTGGCCAAATTCGCGGTCGCCATGTGCACTTTGATTTAAGTTCATGAAATCCATGTCCATTGTATCCCATGGAATTTCGGCATTATATTGAGTGTGTAGGTGCATCAATGGCTTCTTCAATTGTTGCAAGCCATGAATCCACATCTTTGCTGGAGAGAAGGTATGCATCCAGGTGATTACACCAATACACTTCTCGTCATTATTCGCTGCCTTAAACACAGCCTCTACTTCTTTTGATGAGTTTGCGGTGCCTTTGTATACTACTTTTACTGGTAGTTTGCCGGATGCGTTCAAACCCTCTACCATTTCTGTAGAGTGACCGTCAACGGCTACAACTGCGTCACCTCCGTACAGAAGCTGTGCTCCTGTTACGAACCATACTTCGTATTGTTCAAATGCTTTAATCATAATCTTATAATTTTATGTAATTGAATAGGTTATTTCTTCTTTTGTCCATAGTAAGCATTTGGTCCATGCTTACGGTTATAGTGCTTTTCTATGAGTAATGGGTTCATTGTTGTGTCGGGATTTACCATGAACGATACAAAGGCCATTTTTGCACATTGTTCCATCACCTTTGCGTTGTAGACTGCATTTGATGGACTTGTTCCCCAACTAAATGGTCCATGATTCTTTACCAAAACACCCGGAGTGTGGTCGGGATTGATTCCATCAAATCTCTTAACAATAACGTTACCGGTTTCCAATTCATATTGTCCTTCCACTTCTTCCTTGGTCATGCTGTCGGTACACGGGATTTCCTTATAGAAATAGTCGGAATGGGTGGTTCCGATGTTGGGAATATCCTTGCCCGCTTGTGCCCATGCTGTGGCGTATGTAGAATGTGTATGCACTACACCTTGGATATTTGGGAAGGCACGATAGAGTACCAGATGAGTAGGAGTGTCGGACGATGGGTTCAAATCGCCTTCCACCACTTCGCCGGTTTCCAGGCTTACCACTACCATATCCGAAGCTTTCATTTCCTCATAGCTAACACCACTAGGTTTGATTACTACCAATCCTTTTTCACGATCTATACCGGAAACATTTCCCCAAGTAAATATTACAAGACCCTGCTTTACAAGGTCAAGATTGGCTTGAAATACCTTTTCTTTTAGTTCTTCTAACATGATATAATTAGAGTTTAAAGGTTTGTACTTTATGATAGGCCTGATTGTTGAATTTGTACAAGTAAGCCCCACGTTTTGACCCCAATTTATCTATTTGGTCTGTCTTTTCAATGAACGACATTTCATTGACACGTTTACGGAAGTTGCGCTTGTCAATGGCTTCGCCTAGG